>JAPPED010000023.1 GCA_028824295.1 Rhodospirillales bacterium
TGAACCTGGCTGGCATCAAGGCGCTGACGTTCGATACCGGTGGCACCCTGCTCGACTGGCACAGCGGCTTTCGCGACGCTCTTGCCGAAGCCGGCCTACGCCACGGCATCGAGCGTGACTGGGCGCAGCTGGCCAATGACCTCCGGCGGAAGTCGCTGGCAGCCATGCTCGACCAAGGGCGCGACGGGCCACCTACCCACAACATCGACGACGCCCACCGGTTTTGCCTCGACGCACTTTGCGCTGAAGCAGAACTCGAAGCGTTCGACGCCGAAAACCGGCATGCGATCGCCTGGGAAGCGCCACACCGCTTCACCGCCTGGCCCGATGTTCGCGAAGGATTGCGGGCCCTCCGAGGGACCCACATCGTCGTGTCCTTCACGATCCTGTCCTATCGGCTGATCATCGACACGGCGCGCTGCAACGGGCTGACCTGGGACGCCGTTCTCTCCTGCGAGGGACTCGGTGTCTACAAGCTCTTGCCCGAAGCCTATCGCCGTGCCGCCACACGTCTGCAGTTGACGCCCGATCAATGCCTGATGGTCGCCAGCCACCCCTATGACCTGGATGCGGCGCGCTCGGTCGGTTTCAGGACGGCGCTCATCCGAAGACCTGACGAGTGGGGGCGGGATTCAGGAGACGCGCCGCCACGTAGGCAATCGGGCCCATACGACCTGGAGCTGGATAGCTTGATCGAACTCGCCCGCGTAGCCTCCGAAACATGACCGGGCGGTAACCCGCTGGCCATGAACGTGTTTCCGGAGGTCGTCAGCTAGCGCGCCTGGCGCACCCTGTGCACGTCACTCGCAGGCGAAATACGCGAGCGAAAGCGAGTCGTCCGCGCCGGCAGTGCAAGTGGCGCCGTCCGGGCCTGGACGACTTACCAGAGCGAAAGCACCGTTCGGCAACTCGTACTCACAGACCAACTCGCCTTGACGGACGTACAGCTTCGGCAACCCCACCGTCCGCTCGCCTTCACCGCGGCGGATCTTCAGGCCCCAATCTGCCTCCGCGCCCGCTGCGAGATTGCCGTCGGAATAGTGGAACCGATACAGCACCTGGCCCGGGCAGTCGATTCGGGTGGCCGCCTCGGCCGCCGAAACGGCCGCTGCAACCATTCCGGCAGCGATCAACGCGAACGAGAAGACGCGCCGAACCCGGTCATTCATCAAGGAGCTCCACGTTTGTCATTCGGTACAGGGATCCCTCGACCGTCTCATCGGCAATGTCGAAACGCCCCTCGACCACCACGGCACGGAACAAGAACCCGATTGGTTCATCACTGGTCAGCTCAATCAGGCTTTCCCGTGTAATCGGCAAGCAGAACGGGCAGTGGGGCGACGTCTCCATCAGGAACTGCCGGTCGCCAGACGTGCTTAGCGGCAGCAGAAATCCGACCGCCTTGACGGTCTCCCCCTCCTGCTCCAACAGATCCTCAGGGACCACCGTGCGTGCGCGATCGCCATCGAATTGGACTTCCGCCGCTCCAAGCGATCGCCAGGAGAGGGCGTCTTCGACCTCCGGCACCGGAAAGAGATTGCTTTGGTCCTGCTGAGCGAGCGTCGAGCCGGACGCCATCACCGCCATCGCACATGCTAGAGCCGTGGTCAGCCAACGTCGAAGCTTCATCTGTCAACCCTTCCAAAAGTGGCACCAAACCCTTCCGAAAGTGGCACCAAGAAGATGCTGGAGACCAGCGACCATCGCGGTCTCCAGCATCAGTGCATCCTCAGTAAGCGGCGATCGGGTTACCCGGTGCACCAGTGGCGCCCACGAGCTTGAGCGGCGCCCACGAGAACAGGAACTCGTACGCCTGGTCCTCGCCCAGCTGCTTGAGATCGAGGTTCTCAAACAGGTAGATCCCGCGGCGCACCGACAGGTTCATGTGGCAGTACGCCCAGTCCTTGACCTCGGCGAATGGCGTTGGCCAATCGCCTTGACCGGCGAAGTCGTACGGTTCGATGCCCCAGTTGTCGGCACCCAGCATCGCGATCTTCTTCCCAGCGAGGTGGTCGCAGACGTCGGGGGCTATCCCAGGGCCGCCTGCGTTGAAGGCCGCGTTGTTTGCGATTGCTTCACCTGTCGGCAGGTTGTGGTTGTCCCGCCAGATATCGTTCCACCCGGTCCGGACGAGCACCACGTCGCCCTGGCCGGCGTCTGCGATACCCTGCGCCGCCAATGCCGCGTTGTAGTCATCCATGGTGATCGGGTAGCCGATCGGCAGGTTCCCGCCCTTCAACGCCACGAGATCGATCAGGATGCCGCGCGTGAAGAAGGAGCCGACGTTCTCGGTGCCGTTCTTCTTGAGGCCGTATGGTCCGCCGACGTCCTCCAGGCGATAGCCATTGTAGAGATAGTTGCCGTCCTTCCAGCCGTCCTGTCCCTCGACCTTGATCATGGGGTGGGCAAGCGAGTCGAACTGCGTGCCGACCTGACCGATGTTGGCCGTCATCAGTTCGTCCATGAAGGTTTGACGGTAGCTGTCGCCCGACCAGGCCAGATCGTGCGTGGGTAGGCCACCGCCAGGGATCGTGAGGGACAGCACGCGTCCGGGAAACAGCGGCGTCGTGTTGTGGTAGTGCATGCCCAAGGTGGCGACCCGACCGGTCTTGACCAGCGCCGCGGCTGCCATCCGCTTCTCAGGCGTGATCCAGTTCGTGGCGCCCGCCTCGTCGTCGGCTCCGAACTCACTGGGCCACCAGTTCTCGTCAACCGGATTGTTACCGGCGTGAGCCGACGCCACCAGCATGAATGCTGCCGCGATCGGCAACAACACGTGAAGTTTCATGTGATTTCCTCCATCCGGGATCCGTCGGAACCATCCAACGGAACGTTCCAGAAGTGTAACCATATAACTTTTTGCAAGGAGGGGCCCGGATTCCGGACGAAGCCGAACAATCCTTGTCCAAGCATTCGTATAACTTCTTGATACCGTTTCTATAACTGACCTGCCGCAACACGCGGCCTCACCGCAGCGCGCCAAGCATTTATGTCGCGCCTCTTCACATTCCTGACAGTGTCCGGCCCGAACACGGATATCGACGCCTGCTCGACGCGATCCTGATCAATCTGTGGAGGCGGGGCTCCCGGTACGGGACTCGACCGCTGCGTGCGGCTGCCAATAGTGCGATCGGCACGGGGTACGGCGAGCAGGACCCTCAATCGAGGCCAAGGAGACGCCCATGCAGAACCGACGCCGGGTCGCACCAGTGATCCCCACGGCTAGCCAGCTTCAGGCCGATCGCGCGGCCCGTCTGCGGGCAGGGGCACACTGAATCAGTCCGCCCACTCCTGCGACGTCGAGCGACCTGAATGGATCCACTGCAAACACACCCGCCTCCAGATGCCCGGCGAGGGATCGCCCGGCATCGTCACGGCTGACGCCAAAGGTCGTCCAAATGAGATCGTTCGTCCCGGCCTGCAGTAGTGCGCGCTCTCGGCGATCGACCCGGCATTCAGGCCCGCCCACGGCAGGTATGGCGCTCCGGCTCCGTCGCCTCGGACCCCGCCTGATCCAGCAGCCGCAGCGACGTCCAAGCCACCGATGGCCTGAACGGCTCAGCACCACAGATCACGATTGGGCAAACGGGCTCACGACCAAACTGTGTGCCGGGAATCTGCACGACAAGGACGGGCCGTTCAGGAAATTCTTCGAGCGCCCGTCAAACGATAGAAGTAGCGCCCCGTCCAGACTCCATCGCCAATCAGTTCGAACGTCCCTTCCAGTATGATCGGCTCCAATTGCATCCCGATTGACTCCACCGCTTCGACCTCGACCACGGTCTCCGGCCCGCCCGGCAGGCAGAACGGACACGAAGGCGAGATCAGACTCAGCAGAATTCGGTGCCCCGAACTGTCGAGCGGGATATTGAAGCCAACAATCTTGACCTGGGTCCCCGCTAGCGCCCGCACTTCTGGCGGGAACATCGGACGCAGTTCGTCAAACCGCTCGTCGTAACCCAGCGTGCTGGTGATCAACAGGTCCCACGAGACGGCATCTTCAATCTCTGGCAATGCAGGTGTAATGCCGAGCTCAAGCGCCTCTCGGTAGTCCATGCGCTCGTGCGGCTCTTCGTCGATCGCCACGTCTGCGCCTTCCGCCGTCACCGACACCGCATCCTGCTCGTAGTCCTGCCCGTAATCCTGCGCAGTGGCCCACATCGCCCAGCCGATCACCACCGCCGCCACGACAGCCCCTGGGAAAGGCCGACAAATCTGCATGTTCGATCTCCCTCACGCCGGCGCCTTAGCCGCCGGACAACACACGAGGAATATCGATTCCGGCGGCCCGAATGGCAGACGGAAGCGCTGCCAGGACGCCGAGCCCGAGCACTGTCAGAACCAGTACGATTTCCCCGTCGGCCCAAGCGAACGACACCAGGATCTGGCTGTACTCCCACAACCACAGGCTTGCACCCCAAGCCAGACCGTGGGCGAGCGCCAGCCCCAGTGCTATACCGGCAACGGTCAATATAAGACTCTCGGCCACGATCTGCCAGAACAGCCGGCGTTGCGTGGCCCCCAATACCCGCATGACCGCGAGGTCTGCACGCCGCTCTTCGTGGGCCTGGAAGAGGGCGGTAAAAAGGCCGAGCACCGCCCCAATTACCAGAATCACCGCGAACGCACGCACAACGTCGGCACCAAACCCGATCAACCGCAACAGTCGCTGAATTTCGTATGCCGGGCGCGCCGCTTGCATCACCGTGGACTGGTTGATCTCTCGAGGCAGCGCCACCGCCGCCATCGGCGTGGAAAACTCGACCAGGAACGCCGTGATCTCGGGTGCCCGGAGTACCGAATCGTCCGCATGGTCGGCGTGATCGTCGTCGTCCGCATGATCGTCGTGATGCGCGTCGTCGGCGTGATCGTCGTCGTCCGCATGATCGTCGTGATGCGCGTCGTCGGCGTGGTCATCGTGATGCGCGTCGTCGGCGTGATCGTCGTCGTCCGCATGATCGTCGTGATGCGCGTCGTCGGCGTGATCATCATGATCGTGGTCGTGATAGGGATCCATCTCGTGCACGATCTGAACCGTTGCCGCCGACGTAAACACGAGACGGTCCACTACGCTTCCGGTAGGAGCCAGCACGCCCACCACGTCATAGGGAAAGTCGTCGTGGGTCGGCCCGCCAGCCTCGCTAAGCCCGTGTTCCCCGACGAAACGGTCACCCAGCCCCAAGCCGGTCTGCGCGGCCGAAACTGCCCCAAAAACCGCTTCCAGCGGCGCGTCCCACAGCCGGCCCTCGGCCAACTCCGCGCCGTACAGATCAAGGTAGCTCGTATCCGTCCCAACAATCCGGAATCCCCGGAACCCGTCCCCCAGCGCCATCGGGATGACTTGCTTGACCATCGAGTGCTGCTCGAGAAACTGGACCTCTTCCGCGGGGACGTTGCCGACCGGCGCGTCGACATGGAACACCGTCGAGAGCACCAGCTGCATTGGGCTGCCCTTCGCGCCGACCACCATGTCGACGGCGTCGGCGTCCGCGGTGAGCCGCTGCTCGAACTGCTGGACCGCTATCATCAGCAAGGCAATGGTCGCAGTCCCCAGGCCGAGCAGCGCGACGTTCAGCGCGGCACCCAGCGGCCGGAACCGAATCCAGGCCCATGCCAGGCCCCAGGCGCTCACGAACTCCCCCCATCGCCGAGGACCAAGCGTTGCGCAAACCTTTCGCGCACGCGGGCGTCGTGGGTGGTCATCACGAGAGTTGAGCCGAGGCGTTCCGCCTCCTGCGCTAGGAGATCCGCAACGGTCTCCGCGTTCCGATCATCCAAGCTCGCGGTCGGTTCGTCCGCCAGCAAGATCTTCGGCTCCACGACCAGCGCCCGAGCCAGCGCCACGCGCTGTGCTTCCCCGACGCTCAGTTCCGCCGGCCGGGTCCGGGCGAACGCATCGACGCCGAGCCGGCGGAGCGTACTGTGCACGATCTCCGGCCCCGGGTCCAATCCCGCCAACCGCCGGGCCAGGCCTAGGTTCTGCGTCACGTTGAGCGCCTGAACCAGATGCTGTCGTTGAAAGACGATCGCCATGTTCCCGCCCCGGAAGCGGTCCCGCGCGGGGGTAGCCAGGGTCGCCAGGTCCATGCCCAGGACCTTTGCGGTCCCCGAGACAGGGGACAAGAAACCGGCCAACAGATGCAGGAGCGTGGACTTACCGGCGCCGCTGGGACCAATGACGAGCCAATGTTCGCCGCGTTCGACCCGCCAGTCCAGCTCTTCCAGAACCGGAACACCGCCGTAACCGAATGTCGCGGCAGCCAACTCGATCGCCGGAACCTGCCCCGGCAGGGGTGCAGTCTCGGATTGGGGGGACACTTCAGAATGACTGTCCGTCATACGTCTTCACGCGGCCGTCGCAGCTGGCTTCAGCCCGGGCCGCGGTCTGTTCTTGGTGAGCGGCATCGCTTGCTCTCTCCGTCGGCGGACCTGCCGAAGATACACGTGGCGTCTCCCAGCACCGGTAATAACGTAACACAAAAGGCAACCCGTCAGAGACTCGCCCCCGCGCTCCTACCCGGTTCGGATTGCTGGTACCGGACTGCCTTACCTGCCAGATCGAAATACCACGTTCGGCCAAGAGGACGAGTTCGTCGAAATCCTGAACGAGCCAGACGGTGGCTTCGCGGCCGCATCGATCTCGCGTCGGGCGCGCAGTTCGAGAGGGGCCGTCATCTCGCGGGGCACCCGATTCGGACCGATGCTCGACGAGCCTTGGAACCGACCAACGCGCTCGACAGGCTATGCCTGGTCTGAGATTTCGCACACCGCAACCAATTCAGGCGCGGAGCTGCGGTCGCCTGCATCGGGTTACCTGCCATTCGCTCTCGCCTCGTTCGAGGCGCATTGTTCCATAAGCGCATCAAACGGTTCGTTCTCGTCAAGCTGCATGCCGTCGGCCGACATCTTGGCGTAGTCATTGGCGAGCACCGAATGCGCTCCGCCGACATACATGAGAGTGGTCGTTGACTGCAACGCGCTCGTATTGGCAGCACGAACCGGTGGAGTGTGCGGCAATATGCTGACGTGGCTCGCTGCACCGGAAAAGGAACGGATGGCGGTCCGCCGGGCCGCCGCCTAGCTCGATAAGGGTGGCAACGTTGGTGAGAAGCGTCAGACCGCTGAACTCCCTGCAGGAACTACAGGTTCACACAATGGGCACGCGCATCCACGTCTCTTGGACCGGAACACGGAATGTGATATCTTACTCTTGCCTTACATCCCGCTGAGCTGGAAGCCTTGCGATGCCGGAACCGCTCACCACTACCGTCTCGACCAAGGGCCAAGTCATCTTGCCCAGTGCGATTCGCCGGGCACTGCGCTGGGGCCCCGGAACGCGGCTTGCCGTCGAAACCACATCTGGGGGCGTGCTGCTGAAGCCGGCGCCAGGGTTCCCGGAGACCCGGCCGGACGAGGTGTTTGGCCGACTCGCCTTCCACGGCTCCCCCCGGTCCCTGTCGGAAATGGAGGCGGGCATTGCGGCGGAGGCGAAACGTCGGCATGCGGGCGATTGATACCAATGTCGTGGTCCGGTACCTCACCGGCGACGATCCGGACCAGTCCGCGAGGGCGCGGGCCGCGGTCAACGGCGGGGCGGTGTTTGCGAGCACGACGGTCCTGCTGGAAAGCGAATGGGTCTTGCGGAGCGTCTACGGCTTTGCTCCCGAAGAAGTCGCGTCGGCACTCCGGGCCTTCGCAGGGCTGCCGGGCGTTGCGGTCGAGAATCCGGGCCGGATTGCCGCAGCCCTTGACCGCGCGGAAGCCGGCATGGACTTTGCCGATGCACTGCATCTTGGTGCCGCCGCGCGATGCGACGCCATGCTCACATTCGATCACCGCTTTATCGAGCAGGCCCAGGGGGGCTCGGTACAAATGCTCGAGCCCTGAGAGGAATCGACTCAAAACCCGTCCCCGTCTGCAGACGCCGAAAACGGATGCCACGGCCGACTGTCCGCCAGGCCAGCATGCGCGAAGATCCAGGTGCCGGGGGGGGCATCCAATCAAGAAGGCGATCGTTGCGCGATGGGCCGTGTTTGGGCGACCCTTGCAAACCCGAGCCACGCTTAGAGGCGCAGATCAACAACATTCTCCGACAGAACGGATCTATTCAGTGCCTTGCCTGCGCGGCAGCCCGCCCTCCAACACGGCGGCAGCGACGAGTGCAAATGCGGCCAAGAGCGATGGCACTTGATAGCTGCCTAACGAATCGTAGAGGACGCCGGCAAACGTCGGCCCCACCATTTGGCCTAGCCCGAAAGCCGCGGTCATCAGCGCCAGATTTCGACGTGGATTGCCAACGGACATCCGCCGGACGCTGACGAGTCCCAACGCGGTCAGTCCTACGAACGTCCCACCAAGGAGGCCTGCCGCCAATAACACTGGCCAAACTCCGTCCACCAAGACGCTCATCGCGACGCCGCCCGCCGCTACCAGGCAGGCGGCCGCGAAAGCGCCCGGAATACTCCAGCGGCGCCCTATCCAACCCCAGAATACGACGGACGGGGCCGCCGCCAAACCGACACAAAGCCAGACCAGGTCTTCAGCGGGCCGCAGCACGGGGTCGATCCGCATCATGTCAGACACGAACGTTGCAGTGATGACATAGCCAAATCCAGACAAACCGTAGGCGACAATGAGCGAACGAATCCCCTGTTCTCCCTGCCCTACCCTTGATCCCACAGAAACCGAGGCAGGTGTCAACGGGGCTCGCAACAGCACAGCGACCGGAACGGACAGGGCAATGGAAAGAGCACCACAGAACAGCCACGGGCTTTGCCAGTCCTCGATCCCTGACGCTGACGCTGGAACCGCCAGCGAGGAAATCGCGATACCCGTCCCCACACCCGCATAGATCAGGTCCGCCCAACCATCGCGGCCGGCGGCCGCGAGCCGGTCCATCAGGAGCGAGGAGGCGAACACCATCACTAACGCTCCGGCCGCTCCACCCAAGAAACGCAGCAGCAGAAACACCATCAGGTCCGTCGTCAGGGCCATGGCACAGGTACTCAACCCGCTTGCCGCCAGCGCTCCGAGCAGCCAGCCACGCGGATTACCGGGCAAGCCCCGTAACGCAGCCGCCAGCGCACCCAGCAGATATCCCGCGTAGTTAGCCGATGCGATCAGGCCAACCTCAGACTTGCCCAACGCCAGGCCTGCGGTCATGTACGGCAAAATCGGGGTGTAGGCGAAACGCCCAATACCGACTGCCACCGCCAGCGACAGGAGACCAGCCAACGCCAGGGCAGCCGGGTGCAATGGGGTCTGTGAACCTAAAATCGTGCGGAGCTTCGGTAGCGGAGCCCTACTCGAGCCGCTTGACCTCATGCGGTCGCGCCCGTCGCTGCCGCACCACATGCCTGTCGCTGCAAGTCCCGATTCAAGGGGCGCATCCACTCAAATTTCGGGTTGCCAGCTCGACATGCCGTGTCGGCGGTCATCAAGAATCGCCCGGAGGGGGTTTCGTGCATTTGGCCTGGCGTCCTGGTCCGGGAACGCGGTGCATATTCGAATGAAGTTTCATCCATACTCCGTACCTGTTCCAGACCCGCGCTCTAGCAATGCACGCATATGACCGCAACATCCGGCACTTGCGGCAGGTCATCAAATGGAACCCACACGCTGACCGGGTTACACACCGATCCGTCGGGCGCTTCTTCCCCGTTTTCCGCCAGATGCCGCTGTATACGGGTTACCGCGTTCTCGACAGGACCGCCGGGTTTGACCCAGAGATCGGTTTCTACTTGCATCGAGGTTCACGTCGAACGCCTATCATCGCCGTTAGGTGCTGGGCATTGAAGTTCCGGTTCTCATTCTTCGCGGTCAATACCGGAAACACGAGAGATCGTTTGCATGATTCAAACGCGTCGTTTCGGCCGTACAGGCCACCTGAGCACCGTCACAATATTTGGGGCGGCCGCGCTCAAGAATGTGACCCAGGCCCGCGCCGACCGCGCACTTGAATTGCTGCTGGAACACGGCGTCAACCACATCGACACGGCACCTCGCTACGGCGACGCGGAATGTCGGATCGGCCCCTGGATGCGAGAGCACCGTAATCGGTTCTTTCTGGCCACCAAGACCGGCCAGCGCACGCATTCGGCTGCGCGGGACGAAATTCGGCGCTCCCTAGAACGTCTCCGAGTGGACTCCGTTGACTTGCTGCAACTTCACTCGTTGGGTCATCCGGACGAGTGTGAGACCGCAATGGGTCCTCAAGGCGCCCTGGAGGCAGTGGTCGAGGCCCGTGAGGAAGGTCTGACGCGCTTCATTGGCGTCACCGGTCATGGCTGGACGATTGCGGCGATGCACTACCGAAGTCTTCAGCGCTTCGACTTCGATTCGGTCCTGCTGCCGTGGAATTTCGTGATGTACGAAAACGCGCGTTACCGCAAGGACTTCGAAACTCTTTGCAAGCTCTGCGAACAACGGGACATCGCCGTGCAAACCATCAAGTCGATCGCGCGCGGCCCCTGGGCGGTTACGGATCCCATACGGAACACGTGGTACCAGCCCTTCGAAGATCCACAAGACATTCATCAAGCTGTGCACTGGGTGCTGGGCAAACCGCAGATCTTCCTGAACACGGTTGGCGACTTGGATCTGCTGCCGGTTGTTCTCGATGCCGCGAGCCAATTCGTTGAGGCTCCCGATGACCCTGCCGTCCGAGCAATGATCAATACGAGGCGTGCTACATCGCTGTTTGGAATTGCCAACTGATTGGTGCGCGCTGCAAGGCTCGACCGGTGCCAACGCGTTCCGACCAGGCACCGACAACGCCGAACCGCCCCACCGGAAAAGAAGTGACCGTGCTGTCGATTACGACAATTCCGCTACTTGATAGCGGGGGCCTTCGTAAGGAGCCCCGGTACCGTGATGGGCCCCCTGAAACCGCCGTTTGAGCGTCCCGAACGCCCACTCCTCGATCCATCGCCGGCGCACCGCCAGCCGACTCCTGCCCCCGTGGACCAAGAGGAGACATGACTCGGTCATGCAACGGAAGTGCGAATGACTGTAAAGACCGCACTCAGCTTCACTGACCGCCACGACCGTATCCCCTCGGAGAAGTTCAGGGACAGGCAGTTTGCCGCTCGGAGCGCTGCTGTAGCCAACGCCATCAAGCGCACAATGCAGGATGAGGAAGAACGGGAAGTCGCGCTTTCCGCCCTCACCGGGGAAGTCCGCGCGCGACCGCGAACGGCCCGTTCGGAGTACGTTGACCCAGCGGCAGCGTTATCGGCCGTCCGCGCCGCCGTGGAAGCATCGCGCGGCAAGTAACGGATCGAATCCGCTTCCATCCGCAGGTCTCACGGGGCTTGGAAGCGATCGGCCTATGGATCGTTGCGCATGCGGGAAGTCAGGTCGCAGATCGAAAACTTGCAGGGATTGCGCAGACGATCACAGGCCAGGTGCAGATGCCGCACAAGGGGACTGTTCGCGATGACGTAGCACCCAGCCTTCGGGGAATTCTGGCCGCGAGACGAGCCGTGCCCGCATTCTCCAGAAACGTTCCGATTACTCACATTTTCAGCGGACTAGTTTGCCCCGGGGGGCGGGGCAGATCGCCCCACCCTCACATGCAGTCTTGGGTCCTCGCTGCGCCTCTGATTACCTCGACGCCATCATCCCGGATTCCCTGCCTTTGCCGACAGGCTCAGCGGGTCAGTGCTTCGAACGCCTCCGCCACCGAACTCCACGACTGCCCGCCGCGCTCACGGGCATGCTCACTCATGCGGGCGTGGGTCGCCTGGTCATCGAGCAGCCGAATGGCGTACTCGGCAAACGCATTGTCATCCTTCGCCAGGAACCCGGTCTTGCCGTCAAGGATGCGTTCACCGGCCGCGCCAAAGGGGCGCGCAATCGCCGGCAATCCGACCGCCTGGCTCTCGGCCAGCGTCATCGCCGAGACGTCGGTCTCATGGGACGGGTAGAGATGCACCCGGGCAGCCCTCAGGAACTCGACCATTTCCGCATCCGGCAATGGTTTGTGGACATGCACGCCGGACTTCTCTGCCGCCGTGACGATGGCGTGGATCCGCTCGTAGGCAGGCGCTGGAGACCGGCCCTCTGACGCGCCGTGCAGCGCGCTCGAGAACACATGGAGCTCAGCCCAGGGCAGGCGGCCGTGAATGCGCCTGCGCCAGAGGCCGATGAGCCACTCGAGTCCGAGTAACGGGTGCGTCGTCACGACCGCCCTCGGCGACACGGCCGGACGGGGCTCCTCCGCATTCAGGAATGCCTCGCCCACCCCGTTCCGGATGCGGGCCCCCTCGAACGCGAGGAGTGCGTCAGGAATGGTCTTGAGATGCGCATCACCCTGGTAGACGAGCGTCGGTCGGTGCCGAGCCGCCGCGGCAAACCGCTCCGGCTTGACCAGTGGCTTTCCCGAGCCGGTCAGCCACAGGACCCGGGTCTTGATGTCGGGCACCAGGTCAAGGAGCTCAGGATCCTGATGCGCGATACAGAGATCGGTGCTGGCCGCGGCTGCCTCTTCCAAGGGGACCCAGCTCACGTCGCGCACCACCGTCGACATCTCGCACTGGTTGAAGACCCGGACCGTGTGGCCTGCCTGCGCCAAGGCCTCTGCCAGCTCGACCACGCCTTTCTGGCCGGGAGGCAGGGCGATCTCGCAGGGCGTGTTCCCGTCAAAGGGAAAGGAACGGTCGGCAATGGTCACGAGCATGGGGAGGCCTGTAGGGGGAAGTCTGCCGGCGCCGGCACCGTGTACGATGAGGTTCTCGGGGTTCGCTAGTACACTGACATCGCATGGCCGACAACCACGCCCCTCTGCGTCACTGGTGCCTGCTTCCAGACCGGGTCATCACCCGGGTCGAAGGCCCGGACGCGCGCGAGTTTCTCCAGAACGTCGTCACCAACGACCTCGACCGGCTCGAAGGTGACCGCGCCCTCTACGCCGCGTTGCTGACCCCCCAGGGCATGTACCTCCACGACTTCCTGCTGACCGAAGCGGGCGGCGCCATCCTCCTGGACAGCGAGCGCGAGCGTCAGCCGGATCTCGCCCGCAAGCTCGCCCTGTACCGGCTCCGCAGCAAGGCCACCATCGAGGTCGATGCGGGGCTCGCCGTCGGCGTCGGCTTTGGCATGCACGCGGCGCAGGCGGCGGAACTCGATGGAACGCGCGGCCAGGCGCGGAACCTTGCCGACGGCATCGTGTTCACGGATCCCCGCTCGGACGAACTGGGGGTCCGCGTTCATCTTCCGGAAACGCGCCTCGCTGAGTTCTTCGGGGCGGCTGGCTTTGCGGAGGGCAGCCGCGACGACTACGACCGACACCGCCTCTCCGCCGGCATTCCCGACGGCAGCCGGGACCTCGTCATCGGACGGAGCTACCTCCTCGAGAGCAACTTCGACCTGCTGGACGGCGTCTCGTTCTCCAAGGGCTGCTACATCGGGCAGGAGAACACGGCCCGTCAGCGATACCGGGGGACCGTGCGCCGGCGACTGGCGCGCGTCGCGATCACCTCCGGACCCGTGCCGGCCGCAGGAACGCCGATCCGCCTCGGCAACCGGGACGTGGGCACGATGCGCTCGAGTCAGGGCAACGACGGCCTGGCGCACGTCCGGCTCGCGCTCGTCGCCGAGGCGGCAGCGGCAGGTGAGGAACTCGACTGCGGCGACGCGAAGCTCAAGATCCGGACGCCGATCCCCGAAGCGCCGACGGCCAACTGAACGTTTTTCAGGCGGCGGAGTAGCCGCCGTCGACCGGAATCAGGGCCCCGGTCACGTAGGACGCCGCCGGTGAACACAGGAACACGGCGGTGCCCGCGACGTCCTCCGGCCGGCCCCACTCCCCCATCGGAATCCGCGACCGGATCCCCTCATACTGCTCCTGGTCCTCCCGGAGCGCCTGCGTCATCTTCGTAGCGATCCAGCCCGGCGCGATGGCGTTCACGCGGATGCCGTGCTCGGCCCAGGCGTGCGCCAGCGAACGTGTCAGCCCGACCAGACCCGTCTTCGAAGCGGTGTAGCCCGGCGCCGTGCGCGAACCGAAATACGACCACATGGACGCAACGTTGACGATACACCCCCGCGTCAAGGCCAGCTTGGGCAGGCAGTGCTGGGCCATGCGCTGCACGCCCATCAGGTTGGTGTTGATCACGTCGGCGAAGTTCTCGCTCTGGAACTCAAGCGCGCGCTTCACCATGCCAGCGTTGTTCACGAGGATGTCGAGCCGGCCGATCTGCTCGAGTGCGGCGTCGATCGAAATATCATTCGTCACATCGAGCTTCAGCAGCTGCATCGTGCCGGACTCAGTTTCCGGGTTGCACGCCGCCAGGGAGGTATCGCTCCGGGCCGTCGCCACCACGGCGGCACCGGCCTCGAGGAAGGCGCTTCCGATCGCATAGCCGATGCCGGTGGCGCCGCCCGTGACGAGTGCCACCTTGCCCGAAAGGTCCACGGTCCAGGCCATCAGAAGCTCCTTTTCAGTACCTCGGGGTTGACGGGCGTCGGGACGTCGCCACCCGTCAGGGCTGCTTCCAGGTTGCGGGCAGCTAGGTCGATCATCGCCAGACGCGTGGTGCGCGTGGCGCTCGCAATGTGGGGCGTGAGAACCACGTTCTCCATCTCCCACAGCGCGGAATCGACCTTGGGCTCGAACTCGTAGACGTCGAGGGCGGCCCCCGCAATCTCCCCCTTCTGCAGCCCCTCCACCAGCGCCTGCTCGTGCACGACCGGTCCCCGCGCCATGTTGATCAAGAACCCGTCATCTCGCATCCGCGCGAGCTCCGGCGCCCCGATCAGGTGGCGGGTCTCCGGTGTGAGCGGGCAGAGGAGAACCACGTACCGCGCCTCCACCAGCAGGTCGGACAGGCTCCGCCACTCCACGTCGTGCGCCGCCGCCTCGTCATCCGGAAGACGGTTCCGGTTGTGGTAGCAGACCTTCATCCCGAAGCTCTGCGCCCGCGCGGCGACCCGCTTGCCGATGCGCCCGAGGCCGATGATCCCAAGCGTCTCGCCGCCGATGTCGGCGCTCCACAGCAACTGGAAGGGATAGGTGCGGAAGCGCCCGGCGCGAACGTACCGGTCGCCCTCCGCAAGACGCCGGCCGACCGCCAGGACCATCGCCATGCTCATGTCGGCGACCGGCGCGTCCAGCACGCCCGGCGTGTTGGTCACCAGCACGCCGTTCCGCGTGGCGGCATCGACATCGATGTTGTCCACTCCGACCGCGATGTTGGCGACCACCCGGAGGGTGCCGGCACAGGCATCGAAGACCTCCGCGCCGACGTACGGCCCCAGCAGCAGCGCCCCGGCCTTGTCCCGGAAGCGCTCCTTCAGGGGCTCTGGTTCTAGCAGGCCGTCGGCGAACACGTCGTGGTAGTCCGCGTCGAACCGGTCGTCGAGCCGAGCCCGGAGGTCGTCGGGCACCCAGGTGTGGACAAGGACGGACAGGCGGTTCACGGGCGCTCCGTCAAGACTGCGGGTGCATCAGCGGGCAACCCACTTCCGCACCTTCTGGCGCTGCGCGCCCAGTCCCTCGATGCCGGGCTCCATGACGTCGTCCTGCTTCAGGAACAGCGGCGGCTTCATGCCGGAGCCCACCCCCGGCGGGGTACCCGTCGCGATCAGATCTCCCGGGTAGAGCGTCATGAACTTGCTGATGTAGGAGACCAGCGTCCGGACATCGAAGATCATCGTGCTGGTGTTGCCGTCCTGCATGCGCTTGCCGTTGACGTCCATCCAGAGGTTGAGGCGCTGCGGGTTCCGGATCTCGTCCCGCGTGACCATCCACGGGCCAACGGGGCAGAACGTGTCGCACCCCTTGCCCTTGTCCCATGTCATGCCGCGCTCGATCTGCCATTCGCGTTCCGACACGTCGTTCACGACCGTGTAGCCGGCCACGTGCTGCAGCGCGCGGCTCTTGGGCACGTTGTTCGCCGCGGTGCCAATCACCACGCCAAGCTCGATCTCCCAGTCCGACTTCTTCGAGCCCTTCGGCATCTCGACGATGTCGTTCGGCCCGTTGAGCGCGCTGGTGGGTTTCATGAAGACGATGGGCTCCTCCGGAATCGCGGCGCCGACTTCCTTCGCGTGATCGATGTAGTTGAGGCCGATGCAGACGATCTTGCCGATGTCGGCGACCGGGACCCCGATCCGCGGCCGGCCGGTCACCTTCGGAAGCCGTGCCGGATTGATCCTGGCCAGTCGCTCCAGCCCCTTGTCGGACAGCACCTTCGACGAGATGTCGGGCACCCGTTTCTCCAGCGAGCGCAAGTTGCCCTCGTCATCAATCAAGCCGGGCTTTTCCCTGCCGCGCGGGCCGAAGCGCACCAATTTCATGACGACTCTCCTTCATGGAAACCGAACTGCGTACCGCGGGCACGCGGCGGGCACCTTAACACGCCTCCCCATTGAATCTCCCGCGTTTTCCCGGCTGCTGAAGCGCCCAACCCCCGCAAGCCACCGCAGTGCTCAACCTCCGGGAGACAGAGACCCGCAGCGGACCCATCTGCCCGACGGCGAAGCCGTGCGCAATGCCCGCTCCAACGGGAATGGACGGAACCTGAACCGCCTGCAGTCGCAGTCCTCGAATCCGCGGGAGGCGGTTGCACGCGAGCGTGGCGCGGGCGGCACGGTGCGCCCCGTCGTCAGGCCCAAGCGTGTCACGCAAAACGGCTGTTGGTGCCTCGCTGCTGCTAACATCCGGCTCTTCAGCCCCCCAAAGTGTCTGGTCAGGAGGGCCGCCATGACCGCACAGGAAACACTGACCATCCGCCTCAACGCCGCGGACAACGTGGTCACCGCGAAGACGACGCTGGCGCCGGACACGGCCGTACCCAGTGAAGACGTGGTTACGGCCCGGCAGATCCCAGTCGGCCACAAGATCGCCACGCGCCGCATCGACGTCGGGGACGCGGTGCGCAAGTACAACCAGATCATCGGCTTCGCCACCGAGACCGTGGAGCCCGGCGACCACGTGCACACGCACAACGTGGCCGTCCGCCAGTTTCAGCGCGACTACGAGTTCACCCAGGGGGCACAGGCGACCGCCATGGTGCCGGAGGCCGAACGCGCGACGTTCCGGGGGATCCAGCGGCCTGACGGGCGGGTTGCGACCCGGAACTACATCGGCGTGCTGTCGTCAGTGAACTGCTCGGCCACGGTCTGCCGGTACATCGCCGACACGTTCAAGGGCGACGGGCTGAAGGACTTCCCCAACGTCGACGGCGTCGTGGCCATTACCCACGGGACCGGGTGCGGCATGGCCGGCAAGGGGCTCGGCTGGGACCTGCTGCAGGCCACCATGGCGGGCTACGCGCGGCACCCGAACTTCGCCGGCATCCTGGTCGTGGGTCTCGGCTGCGAGGTCAACCAGGTGGACACGATGGCGGCCAACCACGAATGGTCCGCCAACGACATGTTCCAAATGATGACGATCCAGGACACCGGCGGCACGCGGGCGACCATCCAGGCCGGCGTCGAGCGGATTCGCCACATGCTGCCGCGCGCGAACGACGTCCGGCGCACGCCGCTCCCCGCCAGCCACATCCGCCTGGCACTCCAGTGCGGCGGATCGGACGCGTACTCGGGCATGACCGCCAACCCTGCGCTCGGGGCGGCCGTCGACCGGCTGGTGCGGCATGGCGGCACCGCGACCCTGGCCGAAACGCCGGAGATCTACGGGGCCGAGCACCTCCTCACGCGCCGGGCGGTCAGCGAGGAGATCGGCGAGAAACTGATCAAGCACGTCCGCTGGTGGGAGGACTACACCGAGCAGCACGGGGCCGAGCTCAACAACAACCCCTCTCCCGGCAACCAGGCCGGCGGCCTGACGACCATCCTCGAGAAGTCCCTCGGCGCCGTGGCCAAAGGGGGCACCACCAACCTGGTCGACGTCTACCAGTACGCCGAGGCGATTCGCGCGCAGGGCTTCACCTTCATGAACACGCCCGGCTACGACGTGGTCTCGGTCACCGGCATGGTCGCCGGCGGCGCCAACGTCGTCTGCTTCACCACGGGACGGGGCTCCGTGTTCGGCTGCAAGCCGGCGCCGTCCATCAAGCTCGCGACCAACTCGCCCATGTACGAACGCATGAGCGAGGACATGGACGTGAACTGCGGCCAGGTCCTCGACGGCACCAAGAGCATCGACGCCATGGGCGAAGAGGTCTTCGACACCATTCTTCGGGTGGTGTCCGGCGAGGAATCCAAAAGCGAGGCCGCAGGGCTCGGCGATGAGGAGTTTGTCCCATGGCAGATCGGCGCCCTGCTGTAAGCGCGGTCCCCGGCCCCCCGGCCATCCGCCGGCGCATCGCGCGGATCAAGGAATCGGGCATCCGCGTCATCGCGAATGCCACGATGGGGCGGGAGGACGTCATCCCGCTCTGGTTCGGTGAATCGGACCAGCCGACGCCCGAGTTCATCTGTGACGCGGCCGCAGCGGCGCTTCGCGCCGGCGACACGTTCTACGCGCCCAACCGCGGCAAGCCCGAACTCGTGACCACGATCGCCGAGTACGAGAACCGCCTCTACGCGAGGCCGATCGCCGAAGACCGGATCGTGGTGACCAACGCCGGTATGAACGCCCTCATGATCGCCGCGGAGCTGCTGGTCGACCCTGGCGACGAGGTGATCTGCGTCACACCGGTCTGGCCGAACTTCCTCGGCTGCGTCGAGATCATGGACGGCCATCCGGTGGAGGTGGCGCTGGCACCCAAGGACGGCCGCTGGCACCTCGACCTCGACCGTCTGTTCGGTGCCGTCACGGCTCGAACCCGGGCGATCTACCTCAGCACCCCGAACAACCCGACCGGCTGGATGGCCGAACGCGACACCCTCGAAGCCATCCTCGAGTTCTGCCGGCACCACGGGCTGTGGGTGGTCTCCGACGAGGTCTATGCCCGCGTGGTCTACGACCGGGACGTCGCCCCGTCATTCCTGGACCTTGCCGAACCCGACGACGCCGTGATCGTGGTGAACAGCTTCTCGAAAAGCTGGTCCATGACCGGCTGGCGCCTCGGGTGGGTCGTGGCGCCGGCCGAGGCCGCCACCATGATGGAGCGACTGAACGAGTTCAACGTCGCCAGCCCGGCGGCGGCGGCCCAGACGGCCGGGATCACCGCCATCCGCCAGGGCGAGCCCCACGTGCTGGAAATGCGCGCCGGCCTCTCGCAGGCCCGCGACACCGTGATGACGGCCCTCGGCGCGATCGACCGGGTGGAACTGATCCGGCCGGACGCCGCGTTCTACGCGTTCTTCGGGGTGCACGGCATGAACTCACCGACCGCCATGGCGTGGTCGCTGGTCGAGCAGGCGGGCGTCGGACTGGCGCCCGGCGACGCCTTCGGTGCGGGCGGCGACAACTACCTCCGTATCTGCTACGCCAAGTCGCCGGACCTGCTGGAAACGGCGCTCAATCGACTGGCCGTGGCACTCCGGTAGGTGCTCGCGACGGCCGCCGACATTCGCCAAGCGGCGGCCCACCTCAGGAACGGCCGTCTCGTCGCCTTTCCGACGGAAACCGTCTACGGGCTCGGCGCCGACGCCACCAACGCCGACGCCGTCGGGCGGGTGTTCCTGGCCAAGAACCGCCCGGCCGGCCACCCGCTGATCATCCATACCGCCACCACTGCGGCCGCGTTCGCGGTTGGCGCGGCCGAGCCGGCCGCCGCACGGCTGGCCGAACGGTTCTGGCCCGGTCCACTGACCCTGGTCCTGCCATTGCGGTCCGAGGCGGGCATCGCCGACGCCGTCACGGGGGGGCGTTCCACGGTCGCCGTCAGGGTCCCCCACCACCCGGTGGCCGCGGCTCTCCTCCGGGCGGTCGGGCGGCCGGTAGCGGCACCCAGCGCCAACCCACACGGCCGACTAAGCCCCACCGAAGCGCAGCACGTCCGCGACGAGCTCGGGCCGGCGATCGACCTGGTGCTGGACGGCGGGCCCACCGAGATCGGCCTCGAATCGACGGTGCTCGAACTCGTGAGCGGCCGATCGGTGCTGCTCCGCGCCGGCGGCATCACCGTCGAGGACCTAGAAGCGGTGATCGGCCCAGTGGACGAGCCGGGCGCCGACGAGACTGCCCGCGCGCCCGGCATGCTCCGGCAGCACTATGCGCCCCGGACGCCGCTCCGGCTCGATGCCGATGACCCGCTCCCGGACGAGGTGTACCTGGGGTTCGGCGCCGCATCGGGCGTCACCTGCAACCTCAGCCCGACCGGCGATCTCGAGGAGGCCGCGCGGAACCTGTTCGTGATGCTGCGCCGGCTGGACCGCGCGGGCGCCCGGCGCATCGCGGTCGCACCAATCCCCGACTATCGCCTGGGCAAGGCCATCAACGACCGGCTGCGGCGGGCGGAGCGCGGCGCGGCCTCCCCAGGCGGGCCGGGTTCTGGTCAGACGGTGTGCGAGAGACCTTCCTGATCGGTCAGTTCTTCGACACCGGTGACGCCTGAGAGCCGCTCGACGGCCAGCCGAAGGCTCCGGCCCAGGCGCACGCTGACGCCAAGATTCATGTCCGCCTCCAGGTCCCCGTCCAGCGGAAACACCACTTCCACTCGCCCGTTGCCGGGGCGCGCGGTTTCGAACAGGTCGAACAGCGCCGCGATGTCGAACGTGTCGTCGGTCCAGATCTTCCATCCGGGCGGGAGTTCGCGTTCGAGGCCGCCGTCCTCGAGCAGGGCGAAGTCGTGCGCGATCAGGCTGTCGGCCCGCGAAGAATCCGCTTCCCGGGTGACCTCGACCAGCAGCAATGTCCCCTCCCGGAGCACATTCCGGTACCGGACGAGGGTCTCGGGGAAGACCATGACCTCTTCCGCCCCGGTCGCATCGGAGAGCCGCACGCGCGCAAACCTTCGCTTCTGCTGTGAGACGCGCTCCTTGACCTGAGCGACGACCCCGGCCACCCGGAATGCCGTACCCGCCTCCTGCCTGCCCGCCTCGCCGAGCGGCACCGCGTGCATCGCGGCGAGCTGCTGGGCGTGCTGCTCCAGGGGGTGCCCCGAGCCGTAGAAGCCGAGCACCGCGAACTCGCGGGTGAGCATCTCGGAACGATCCCAGGCCTCGACCTCGGGCAGCACCCACAATTCCTGCGACGACGTGTCGTCGCCGAACAGGCTTGACTGCGAGAGACGTTCCTCCGTCGCCGCCTCCTGCCCGCAACGAGCCGCCATCTGGGCTGCGGCATGGGCCACCGCGCGGGCCTGGTCCTGCGCCATGCCGGTGAGGAGCCGGTCGAGCGCCCCCCCTTCGGCCAGATTCTCGAAGTGCTCCTTGTTGAGGTCGGCCTTCCGCGACCGGCGGGCCAGGTCCCAGAGATCGGCGAACGGACCGGCCCGGTCCCGCTCGTTCACGACCACGTCCATGGCGGCATTGCCGACCCCGCGGAGCGTACCCAGGCCGCAGCGCACGGCCGGCTGATTCCCGTTCATCGCCTCGACCGTGAACTCGGTCCGCGACCGGTTGATGTCGGGCGGCAGCAGGCTGATCCCGCGGCCCGTGATCTCGTCGTGGAACAGGTTGAGCTTGTCGCGGTTGCCGGATTCGATCGTCATCATCGCGGCGAAGAAGTCGGCCGGGTGGTGCGCTTTGAGGTAGGCCGTGCGGTAGCTGATCAGCGCGTAGGCGACCGCGTGGCTTTTGTTGAATCCGTACCCGGCGAACTTCTCGAGATCGGCAAAGATGTCGACCGCCACCTCGCGAGGCACTCGGTTCTGCACGGAACGGTCCACGAAATCAGCCTCGAGCGCCTGCATTTCCGACTTGATCTTCTTGCCCATGGCGCGCCGCAGGATGTCGGCCTCGCCCAGAGAGAAGCCGGCGAGTACCTGGGCGGTCTCCATGACCTGCTCCTGATAGACCCAGATGCCGGAGGTCTCTTCCAGGATGTCCCGCAGCTTCTCGTGCGGATAGGCGATTGCTTCGCGCCCGCGCCGCCGCTCGATGAAGCTGGGAATGTTGTCCATGGGACCCGGCCGGTACAGCGCCAGGATCGCCACCAGATCCTCGATCCGGTTGGGCTGCAGGCGCCGCAGCACCTCCCGCATCATCGGGCTCTCCAGCTGGAAGATCCCGCCCGTCTCGCCGCTCGTGAGCAGCGCGTAGGTCGCCTTGTCATCGAGCGGCAGTGCCTCGAGATCGAGCTCGGTGCCGCGCTCCCTGAGCAGGCGGACGGCGAGATCCATCGACGTCAGGGTCTTCAGGCCGAGGAAGTCGAACTTCACGAGCCCGGCCTGCTCGACGCGTTTCATGTCGTACTGGGTGGCGGCGATCTCCGAGCGGGGGTCGCGGTACAGCGGCACCAGTTCCTCGATCGGCCGGTCGCCGATCACCAGGCCCGCGGCGTGCGTCGACACGTTGCGGTTGAGGCCCTCCAGCGAGAGCGCGATCTCGAACAGCCGCTCGACGTCGCCGTCGGTCGCCCGCGCCTCCTGCAACCCCGGCTCGGACTGCAGCGCCTCGCTCAGGCTGATGGGATTGGCGGGGTTCTCCGGCACCTGTTTGGCGAGCTCGTCGACCTTGCTGTACGAGAGCCCGAGGGTCCGGCCCACGTCGCGAACCACCGCCCGCGCCTTGAGCGAACCGAAAGTGATGATTTGGGCGACCCGGTCGTCCCCGTACAGCTCCCGCACGTGAGCGATGACTTCCTCGCGGCGCTGCTGGCAGAAATCCAGGTCGAAGTCGGGCATGGAGACCCGCTCGGGATTGAGGAAGCGCTCGAACAGCAGGCCGAACCGAAGCGGATCCACGTCAGTGATCCCGAGCGCCCATGCAACCACGGAGCCGGCGCCCGAACCGCGGCCCGGCCCGACCGGAATCCCCTGCTCCCGGGACCAGTTCATGACCTCGCCCACGATCAGGAAGTACCCGTCGTAGCCGGTCTCGCGGATGATCTCGAGCTCGCGTTGCAGCCGGTCCGCGTAGCGCCCCCCCTGCTCCCGACGCTGGCCATCCGTCATGCCCGCCGTGAACACGTGCCGGTCGAGCCGCTCTTCGAGCCCCCGCTCCGCCCGTTCCGCCAGCACCTCCGCATCGGACCGGCCGCCGGTGTCCGGAACCCTAGGCAGGATCGGCATTCGCGCCTCCAGCACGTGCGAGCAGCGCCGCGCGATGACCGCCGTATTGGCCAAGGCCTCGGGCAGGTCCGCGAACAGCTCCGCCATTGCCGCCTGGGACCGGAAACAATGGTTCGGCGTGAGCTGGACGCGCCGGTCGTCGAGGATGGTCGTCGAATCCCGGATGCAGAGCAGACATTCGTGCGCGGCGTGCATCTCCGGGCCGGAGAAATAGACGTCGTTGGTGGCCACGATCGGGATGTCGCGCGCATGGGCAAGGCGCAGGAATTCCGGCTCCAGGGACGCGTCGGTATCCGTGCCGTGGCGATGCAGCTCCATGTACAGCCGATCCGCGAACACCGACTGCAGGCGCGCAAGCAGGGTGTAGGCGGATTCCGCCCTGCCGGTCGCCAGCAGCTGTCCGAGGGGTCCCGGGGCAGCACCGGTCAGCGCGATCACGCCGTCGGCGTGGTCGGCCAGGTGCCCCAGGGTCACGACCGGCGTTCCCGGGCTGCTTCCCTCCAGGTACATCTGCGAGACCAGCCGCTTGAGGCCGTGCCAGCCGGTCTCGGTGGCCGCAAGCAGCACGATCGGCGCGCGCGGCCATTGCAGCGAATTCGCGAGATGAACGTCTTCGTCCGGGGCGAGTTCGACCAGAGCGCCGGGAATAGGCTGAATCCCGGCCCGGCTTGCCGCAAGCGCAAACTCGAGCGCGCCGAACAGGTTGGAATGGTCCGTGAGGGCCAGCGCAGGCATCGCATCGCCGGCGGCGAGCTTCACGAGATCGGGGATCTGAATGGCCCCTTCGGCCAGCGAGTAGGCGGACCGGACCCTGAGATGGATGAACGGAGCAGCGCTCATTGCTGTCCCTCGACCGGGTCCGGCACGCCCGCGGCCGGCGAGACCAACGGCCGCTGGGGCGTCCATGGATGCAGGTGACCCGATTCCAGGCGTACGCCGCGGTGCATCCGGCGCGCCACTTCGGGATTGTGGGTCGCCAGCAAGGCCGCCAAGCCGGTGGCCCGAACAAGCTCGACCAGCATGTCGGTGACGTCCGCCGCGGTCCCGGTATCGAGGTTGCCGGTCGGCTCGTCGGCGAGCAGGAGCTTCGGCCGGTTGGCGATCGCACGGGCAATGGCTACCCGTTGCTGTTCGCCGCCGGACAGTGCTGCCGGCCGGTGGGAACCGCGCGCGGCGAGCCCCACGCGATCGAGCAGTTCGGTGGCACGGCCCTGCGCCGCCCGCGGGTCGTGCCCGGCCAGCCGCAGCGGCACCATGATGTTCTCGAGCGCCGAGAATTCGGGCATCAGGTGATGGTTCTGGTACACGAAGCCGAGGTGGGTCCGGCGCAGGCGCGTCCGCGTGCCGTCGCGCCCGGCTCGCACCACCTGTCCCGCGAGCGCCACTTCGCCAACGCTCGGGGTCTCCAACAGCCCGGCGATGTGAAGGAGCGTCGACTTGCCGGCGCCGCTCGGGCCCACCAGCGCCACGGTTTCCCCGGCTTCCAGAACAAGGTCCACGCCGGCGAGCACCGGAACCTCAGCGCGCCCCTGCCAATACGAATGCGACACCCGACTGAGCCTCAGCACCGGCTCAGCCATACCGGAGCACCTCCGCCGGATCGATCCGCGAGGCCCGCCAGGCCGGGTAGATCGTGGCCATGAGCGCCAGCGCCAGCGCGAATGCCAGGACGCCGATCACCTGCAGGGGCTGCACTTCGGCGGGCAGCTGCGAGAGGAAGTAGATCTCGGCGGCAAACAGGTCGACACCCGCGATGCTCTCGAGAAACCGCCGCATCGCCTCCACGTTGGTGGCGAAGGCAAGGCCCAGCACGAACCCGAGAAGGGTCCCGACGACCCCGACCGAGCCCCCGGTGAACACGAAGATCCGCAGCACTGCGGGGCGCGTGGCCCCCATGGTGCGCATGATGGCGATGCCCTTTTCCTTGTCGCGTACCAGCATGATCATGCTGGAGACGACGTTGAACGCGGCCACCAGGATGATCAGCGTGAGGATCAGGAACATCACGTTCCGTTCCACCTTGAGGGCGTTGAAGAACTGCCGGTTGAGGCTCGGCCACGCCGAGGTGCGCGCCCGGCCGGCAAACGTCTCCGCAAGCCCGGTGCTCACCTGCTCGGCCGAGTCCGGATCATCGAGCACGACCTGAATCTTGGTCGCTTCTTCCCCCGCCCGGAAGAAGATCAGGGCATCGTCCAACGGGAGGTAGACGAGACCGGAGTCGTATTCGTACATGCCGATCTCGAAGAGGGCGGCGATGGTGTACGTCCGGACGCGTGGAATCGTGCCGACAACGGTGACGTCGCCGTCCGGGTGCAGCAGCGTCAGGGCGTCGCCGGCCCCGACCCCCAGCTGCCGGGCCAAGCGGGAGCCGATGACGGCGCCGCCCTCCGTCGCAAAGGTGTCCAGCGAACCGTTCGTGATTGCGTCGGCCACGAGCGTCCGCCGGCGAAGATCGTCGGGACGGATACCGCGGACCAGGGTTCCGGTGGCGTTCCCGGTCGTGGTGGCCAGCGCCTGGCCCTCGGTCTCGGCAAAGACGTCCAGCACGTTCGGGAAATCGCGCAGTTCGCGTTCCAGTCCCGCCACGTCCGAGAGCGTGTCGGCACCAGGGGGCGGATGCAGGACCACGTGGCCGTTCACGCCGACGATCCGGTCCACCAGCTGCGTGTGGAAGCCGTTCATCACCGACATCACGATGATCAGCGTGGCCACCCCCAGCGCGATGCCGATCAGCGAGAACCCGGCGACGACGGAGATGAAGCCTTCAACCCGGCGTGCCCGCAGGTAGCGGCGGGCAATCCACAATTCAAGTCCGAGGTTCACGCGCCCTGGATGCGCTGGAGCGCGTCTTCGGGCGAGACCTCCGCGCTCTCGCCGGTCGCGCGCGCGCGAAGCTCGACGACACCCTGCGCGACGCCGCGCGGGCCCACCACCACCTGCCAGGGGAAACCGAGCAGGTCGAGATCGGCAAGCTTCGTGCCGGCCCGTTCATCGCGGTCGTCGTAGAGAGCCTCGACGCCGGCGGCGGTCAGCGAGTCGTACACCGCGGACGCGCACTCCGCGCAAGCCGGGTCGTTCTGCCGGAGATTGGCCAAACCGACCTGGAACGGCGCGACCGAGGCCGGCCACAGGATCCCGCGATCATCGTGGCACGCCTCGATGATCGCACCGACCAGCCGGGATACCCCGATACCGTACGAGCCCATCTCGACGGGGGCGCGCGATCCGTCCGGCAGGTCGACCACCACGCCAAGTTTTTCGGAGTACTTGGTCCCGAAATAGAACACGTGGCCGACCTCGATCCCGCGCGCCTCGACCCGCCGCTCTTCGGGAACCTCCTGTTCGAACCGTTCGGGCTCGTGCATGTCGTCGGTGGCGGCATAGGGTCCGGTCCACTGGTCGACGATCCGCTGCAGTTCCTCGGGATCGTCGTACACGGGACCCGGAACCGGGTGGTCCAGGATGCCGCGGTCGCAAAACACGCCGCTTTCCCCGGTGTCGGCCAGGATCACGAACTCGTGGCTCATGTCGCCGCCGATCGGGCCGGACTCCGCGCGGACAGGTATCGAAGTCAGGCCCAACGCCTGAAAGGTGCGGAGGTAGGCCAGGAACATCCGGTGGTACGACAGGCGCGACGCAGCCGCATCCACATCGAACGAGTAGTTGTCCTTCATCAGGAACTCCCGGCCACGCATGACCCCGAAACGGGGCCGCAGCTCGTCCCGGAACTTCCATTGGATGTGGTACAGATTCTTCGGGAGATCCCTGTAGCTCTTGAGAAATTCGGCAGCAATCTCGCAGATCTGCTCTTCATTCGTCGGCCCGTACAGCATCTCCCGTTCGTGGCGATCGGTAACCCGGAGCATCTCCAGGCCATAGTCTTCGTAACGGCCGGATGCCTTCCAGAGGTCCGCCGCCTGGATCGTCGGCATCAAGACCTCGACGGCGCCCGCCGCGTTCTGCTCAGCCCGGACGATGCCCTCGATCTTCTTGAGAACCCGGAACCCCATCGGCAGCCAGCTGTAGATCCCGGCGCTCGCCTGCCGCACCAGCCCGGCACGCAGCATCAACCGGTGCGAGACGATCTGCGCCTCCGCCGGGTCGTCTTTCTGGGTAGGAACTGGAAATCGTGTTCGCAACATGGCCGGGGATCTCATTTGGGACAAACTGAACGCGGTATCGCAGGGCTGACAGCAGCGGGTTCTTGCAGGAGCGCTGGCCCGCCCCCTTCTGTTTTGCTGGACGGCGGCACGGCGGGACCGGCGCTACGCCGTCTGCGGATCATAGCCGCGACGTGGGCCATTCCGGAAATCAACGCGGCGGCGCTTTGTGCCGCGGGAATCGGCCGAAGCAGGCTGCCAATAACGGTGAAATCGACCTGAGTCGCCGGTCGCAGGATCCGCCATCGCCTAGCACGACCGCGGCGGAACTGCCGGAGCCGGAGACGCGCCGCGGGCGCACGGGCTTGTGGAGCGGCGCGCCACGGCGCGGTATACGTACCAGGTTCTCGGGAGCCGTCTCCGCCCGCCCCTATCCGCGCAGCCATCGCGCCAGAGCCTTGTCTGGATCCCCGATCTCTCCGACGTCGCTGTACCAGTGGGCCTCCCAACCGTTCTCCGGGAGGCCGGTAAACACCATGAGGTTCAGCGGATAGGTTTCGCTGTCCGTACATCGTCGGAAGTCATCACGGAACAGGAACACCGGCTTCTCCCAGGCCACGGCCATTCCCAGCTCAACCATGACGCCCTCGTCCGGCGGGCAGCCGTTGACCACTGCGAACATCCCGTCCGCTTGACGCACGTCCCGTAGGTCAGCCTGTCCGATGCGGTACGCCCAGCCGGGGACAGTGCGGTCGACCACGTTGTTTCGGGCGAAGGGTTCCCAGACTTCGGCACCAGCTGCCTCCAAGGCAGCCACGAGGAGCTGAAGCGGACCGTCTCGCTGCTGCGCGGAGAATCCGTACGGGTTCGCCAAGTACAGTGTTTTCCTTGATGCCATGATCACGGCCGCGCCTCGTTTTTTCGGACCTTCGGAAACGACTGCGTCACGGATTCAGCGAACTCTCGACAGTCGAGTTGCATCGTAACGCTGGGCCAGCGGCTCTTCAGGCAGGTTTCCAGCAAGGCGATGTATCTGATGGTTCGCTGATGTAACCACCAGCTTCCACGAGCGGCCCTTCGGCCGCTCCCAAGTGAGAACATCCTGTCAACAAGGCCAGGGGATACGAATCCGACCGTCGTACATCCTCCACTTGATCAAGAATCGTGTTCGTCAGGCAGAACAGGGCAGTATCGACGGCTTTTCCGGGTGCACATGCGGCGGTTCCTGAGCAATCGCCATAATGGATTGAGAACACTCCCCTGCGGTGATGGACCGAGACTCCCCGATGACCCCCGCCCAACAGCTCTCCGCGCTGATCGCCGCCCCCGGATGCACCCTGATCCCAGGCGCCTATGACGCCTGGACCGCGCGACTCGTGGCCCAGGCCGGCTTCGGCGCCTGCTACATGACGGGCTTCGGCGTTTCCGGGGCGTATCTCGGCGCCCCGGACATCGGCCTCATGACGGCGACACAGATGGCGGATAACGCTGCCCGCATGGCCGATGCCGCAGGGATCCCGATCGTCGCCGACGGCGATACCGGGTATGGGAACGTCCTCAACGTTCGCCACACGGTGGCCGCCTATCGCCGGGCCGGCGTAGCCGCGATCCAGCTGGAGGACCAGGATTTTCCCAAGCGTTGCGGACACATGGCAGGGAAGCAGGTCATCACCGCCGCAGAGATGGTCGCCAAGATCAAGACCGCCAAGGACACGGCCAGCGACGCGGTCCTCGTCATTGCTCGCACTGACTCCCGGTCCACACATGGACTGGACGAAGCCATCGATCGGGGGCTGCGCTTTCGCGATGCAGGCGCCGACGTCGTGTTCATCGAGGCTCCCATCGACCGGGACGAGATGCGCACCATCTGCCGGCGCGTCACCGGCGTGCCGCTGCTGGCAAACATCGTCGAGGGCGGCAAGACCCCCTACCTCGATGCCGACACCCTGGCCGGCATCGGATACCAGTTGGCGATTTACCCGCTGAGCCTGCTCGTCACGGCCACGCGTGCGATGCGGGCGACCCTTGGCGACCTGCGCGCCCAGGGCAAGGCGCCGGACCACCTGCAGGGAGGGTTTGACGACATGTGCGAAACCGCCGGCCTCGAAGCCTACATGCGCTACGCGGAACGCCAGGAAACGGGAGCGGCGTCATGACCCGGCCGGCGCGCTGGCTGTCACTGGCCGCGACGGCCTTCCTGGCCGTAGGTTTCGCTCACGGGCCCGCCGAAGCCGAGACTAAGCTGCGGATTACCACGCAGCTTCCGCTGACCACGCCGCTCGGTCAGAACCTCGTGCGTTTCAAGGAGCTTGTCGAGGCGGAATCGGACGGCGAGCTGGTGGTGGAGATTTACCCGGCGGCCCAGCTCTTCACCGACAAAGAGGTTCCGGGAGCCGTCGCCTCGGGCCAGATCGAGATGGGCTCGTCGTCGCTCGCCCGTTTTGCCGGCACCATCCCGGCCGTCGACATCTTCAACGTGCCGTTCCTGCTGGACACGCCGGAACTGGTCCGGGCGGCCACCGAGCCGGATTCTCCCGTACGCGGTCCGCTTGACGCCGCGATGACCTCGAAGGGCGCCCGCCCGCTGTGGTGGCAACCCTACGGACTGTCGGTCCTGATGACGCGCGATACGGTCGTCCGTCGACCCGAGGACCTCCAAGGCCTCAAGATGCGTACGTTCGGCAAGGCACTCGAGCAATTCGTGAACCACGTCGGCGGCGCTGCCACGAACATCGGTGGATCTCGGCAGTACCTCGCCTACGAACGCGGCACAGTCGACGGCGGCATGACCGGCATGCAAAGCGTCAGCGAACGAAAGCTGTATCAGGTCATGAATCACCTGACCGTCACGAATCACAGCAACATCGAGTTCATCGTGCTGATCAACGATCGGGTCTGGCAGCAACTGGGGCCCGCGCTCCAGGTCCTCATCAGCCGGGCCGCGCGAACGGTGGAAATCGAGATGCGCGACGCACTGGCCGAGATCGAGGCCGAAGCGTACGCCGTGGCGGAAGCCAACGGGATGAGCATCCATCGCCTCAGCGCAACCGATGTCGCGGCCTGGCAGGACGCCACCCGTGGCCTCAAGGAGCTCTACCGAACGGCCGCTGGGCCTCTCGGTGAGCAGCTGCTGGCTGCCGCCGAGGCGCTACGCGCCGCCAGCACGCCCTGAAGGCACCTCCTCGAGTGCTCCACCTGATCAATCGCATGACCCAGGTCGCAGCGTGGGTCGCCGGGGCCCTGTTCGCGGTAATCGGGCTCATCGTGTTCTACGAAGTGGCCATGCGGCATGCCTTCCTGGCACCGACCAGCTGGGTCGAGGAAACCGCGCGAGTGCTGCAGATCTATGGAGTCTTCCTGGCGGCGGCGTGGCTCGTCGGGCGCCGCGAACACATCCGCATCACCGTCCTGACCGCCCATCTTCCGCCGGCGGTGCAGACCTGGCTGTCGCGCATCGTGCTGCTGGTGATCGGGGCCGTGGCCGGCGTCTCTGCCTGGTACGGAATCAAGCTGATGCAGTTCTCGATCGACATCGGGCAGACCACCGACACTACCCTGGAATTGCCGATGTGGCTGCTGCAGGGGCCGGTCGTCGCCGGGCTGGCGCTGATCGTCCTGCAAGTGCTGGCGACGGTCATCGGAAGCTTTCGTTCGCCCGCGCTCCTCGGAGGCGAGCAACCCCATCGCGAGGTCTGACGGCGCGCCGTGACCGGCATTTTCATTCTGCTGACGCTGTTCGGATTCCTGCTGGCCGGAATCGACATCGCCTTCGCCATGGCCGGGCTCGGCATCGTGATGCTGCTGGTCGGCGGCTACTCACCGCTGATGGTCCCGCAGGCGATGCTCTCCAGCGTCGACAATTTCATCCTGCTGGCGGTGCCGCTGTTCATCCTGATGGCCAATGTGCTGCTCAAGGGGGGTGCCGGCGAACGCCTGTTCAGCGCGGTGCAGAGCTGGATCGGTCACTGGCCGGGCGGGCTGGCCGTGGCAACCGTCCTGTCCTGCGCCATCTTCGGAGCGACGTCCGGATCATCGGTCGCCACGTCGGCAACGATCGGTACGGTCGCGATCCCGGAGATGGTCAACCGCGGCTACGAGCGGCGCTTCGTCTTCGGCCTGCTGGCGGCGGGCGGCACCCTGGGAATCCTGATACCCCCTTCGATCCCGATGATCGTGTTCGGTTTCGTACTCTCGGAGTCGATCGTCGACCTGTTCCTGGCGGGAATCGGCCCCGGCTTGCTGCTGGCCACAGTGTTCATCGCGTACGTCGTGGCAAAGGCGCACTTCGGGTCGGGCTACCAGTCGATGCCCCGAGCCAGCTGGGTAGAACGGTGGACGGCCACGGCACGGGCATTGCCTGCCTTCGCGCTCGCGGCTGGCATCGTGTTCGGTATCTATCTAGGCGTTTTCACACCCACGGAAGCCGCCGGCGTCGGCTTCGTCGCGGCACTGGTGATCACGCTGGGCATCTATCGCTCGCTGCGGTTTTCCGACCTGCCGCAGATCGCGATCGCGTCGATGCGAACGACCGTGATGATCCTGTTCATCATCGTCGGCGCGAAGGTGTTCGGGCAGGCCATTACGCTCTACCAGCTCCCGCAGGATGTCACCGCGCTCGTAACCGGCAGCATGACCAGCCCAATCGCATTCATCGTGGCCATCTGCGCGTTGCTGCTCGCGCTGGGCTGTGTCCTTGAGACGCTTTCGATGATGCTGTTGATGCTGCCCATCATTCAGCCGTCACTGGGTGGCCTCGGCATTGACCCAATCTGGTTTGGCGTGATCTTCACGATGATGATCGAGTGCGCCCTGATCACGCCTCCGGTCGGCCTGAACCTGTTCGTGATTCAGGCGGTCGCCCGCCAGACCCCTGACGGAGCCGGAACCACGATCGCCGACATTGTGCACGGCGTGCTCCCCTTCGTGATCCTGATCCTGATCACGGTGTCGATCGTCGTGGCCGTCCCGGATATCGCGCTCTACATCCCGTTCCGCTTGTAGCTCGAGCGGCAGCACCGACGTCGCAGGGACTCGGAACTGCACTCCAGAGCAGATGCCATGGTTTGGGAATTACTCCACGTGCAACACCTGCCGGAACCGGTTACCCACGCGGGACCGGTCGCCACCGCACTGCCAGCCAGCGCGGGTGCGGTAGGCTAGACCTGCTCATCCGACCCGATCCCGGGGATGTCCCGATGCTGAAACTGGCACTCTTCGTCATCTTAACCTTTGCCGCCAGCTCCCCTGCCCGCGCCGAGATAACGGATATCGGCACTACTACGCTTGAACAGCTGCTGGCGAACGGGGTTGCTGTCATCGACATCCGAAGACCCGATGAGTGGGTGCAGACCGGTATCATCGAAGGCAGCCACCTTCAGACTTTCTTCGATGAAGAGGGACGCTTTGACGTCCGCGCATGGATGGCAGCGATCGGGCCGATCGCCGCTGCCGATGAACCCATCGTGTTGATCTGCCGCAGCGGCGGACGCAGCGCTGCGGTGAGCCGCCTCCTGAGCGAGCAGCTTGGATACCGACAGGTCTACAACGCGCACCAGGGCATCCTGCAATGGATTGCCGAGGGTCGACCGACCGTGCCGCCCCGTTAGCACGGACATCAAGACACAATGACACAGAGTGTGCGGTTTGAAGATGTGGCGACACAGTTGAAACCCCTTTCGTGCCTTAGCGTGCCGTAATAGTTGGTCAGGCGCTGCCGGCTGACAACGGACTTCTGTGTGTCGCTTGTCCGCGCGTACGGGAGTGGTATCGCCTCCAACCGTGCAAGTTCAACCAGGCCATGATACCTTCAAGTCTCAGCGGCCTTGGAGCGCTCCTTCTTGGGCAGGATGACTCTCCGCGACGTTGCCGAACACGTTGGTGTGTCCGCGGCGACGGTATCTCTCGCGATGCGCGGTAACGAGCGAATCTCGGCCGCGACACGGGAGCGGGTTCTCGCTGCCATTGCCGAGCTCGGCTACGTCTATCAACGGAGCGCGGCAAGCCTTCGCACCTCCATGACCCAGACCGTTGGGGTCATTCTCAACAACGTTTCGGACCCATTCTTCGGCTCGCTGCTCGCGTCATTGGAGGACGCGTTAGCAGCGTCCGGGCGAACGGCGTTTCTGTGCCACACGAATGAGGTGATCTCGCGCCAGACCGACTTCGTTCGAAAGATGGCGGAGTACAGCGCCGATGGCCTGATCGTTTGTCCCGCGGTCGGCACGACATCGGCCCATTTTCAGCCCGGGCAGGGCGGCATCCCGCCAACCGTCTTCGTGTCGCGAGCCCTGTTCGAACTCGGATTCGATTACGTGATCAACGATGACAGCGAAGCGGCGCGAATGGCAACCAATCGACTGCTCCGCCAGGGCCACCGACGGATTGCCTTTGTCGGCGGGGACACCCGGGTCAGCTGCTTCGTTGAACGATTCAGCGGCTATCGCGAGTCACTCGACCGTGCTTCAGTAGGATTCGACCCGGCGCTCGTTAGATCCTCCGTTCCGACCCGGAAGGCCGGATTTGACGCAGCACGCTGGATAGCATCGCTATCACCGCGGCCCACGGCCGCTATCTGCTACAACGATTCCCTTGCGCTCGGTCTGATGGCGGGCCTCCAGAGAGACGGACTGTACCCGGGAAGGAATTTCGCGCTGATCGGTAGTGAGGACGTGGAAGAAACCGGCATGACCAACCCTGCGCTGAGCGTCACCGCCGTCGACCGTGACGAAATGGGACGGCGCGCGGCCGCGGCCCTCATCGAGCGTATCGACCAACCGGAATCACCGCAGCAGCGGATCGTCCTCCGGCCGGAACTGATCATTCGGGAAACCTGCGGATTCCGGATTCCATCGGGATCGTGACGCACGGTTCAGTGGACGGCACGGTCTTCCACGACGCAAGTTCTCCCGGCACAGGACCGCACAAGTCGGATCGCGGATCGCGAGTCGGCAGTCCTACGCGGCGGCCTCAAGCCGGTCCTGGGTCCGAAGCTCGAAGTCGGATGCATCGTGGCGCTCGCGGAGCTGGTCTTCCAGCGGGCCACTGATGCGGTTGACTTTCCGGCCCCTTACCACGGCGTCGCGGGCGGCGATCTCTTCATACCAGCGGACCACGTTCTTGTATTCGCTTGCCGCCAGAAACTCGGCCGCGTCGTATAGCCTGCCCGTCGTCAGGACACCGTACCATGGCCAGACCGCGATATCGGCAACAGTGTACGCGTCGCCGGCCAGGTAGCGTGTCTCGGCCAAGCGCCTATCGAGGACATCGAGCTGGCGTTTTACCTCCATGGTGTAGCGATCGATCGGGTACTCCATCTTGTAGGGCGCGTATGCGTAGAAGTGCCCGAACCCGCCGCCGAGGTAGGGCGACGAGCCCATCTGCCAGAACAGCCAGGAGAGACACTCGGCCCGTTCGGACGGGTCTTTCGGAATGAAGGCGCCAAATTTCTCCGCGAGGTAGAGCAGGATCGCTCCCGATTCGAACACCCGCGTCGGTTTGGGCAGCGAGTAGTCCACCAAGGCGGGAATCTTCGAGTTCGGATTGATGGCAACGAACCCGGACCCGAACTGATCGCCGTTCCCGATGTGGATCACGTAGGCGTCGTACTCCGCACCGCTGTGCCCGGTCGCCAGCAACTCCTCGAGCATCACCGTGACCTTGACCCCGTTGGGAGTCGCCAGGGAGTACAGCTGGAGCGAGTGTTCGCCGCGCGGAAGTTCCTTTTCGTGCGTGGCGCCGGACACGGGGCGGTTGATCGAGGCAAAGCGGCCGCCGCTCTCCTTTTCCCATTTCCAGACTGTCGGTGGTTCGTAAGGTTCAGCATCCGTCATTGCGTCTTCCTTCAAGGGCTTAGCGGACATTTGCGGAATCCGGCATCCGGACTTTGGGGACGCCGAAGCGATTGACTTAGCATTCCGGGACTCGGATTGCACGCGCACTGTCGCTCATGTCGGCAGGGGATCCCGTTGACCGCTGAAACCCCGCACCCTCCAAGAAGTCGGGTTCATCCCAATTGGATCGAGCGTCAGCCCCCGGATGGCTGCAGGCGATCTCTCTGGCCGAGCGGGCAGCTTGCCCCTCGCCAGAATCGACGCTGCCGCCTGGTCAGCCCGTCAATCTGTTCCGCTCGATATTCGCGCTTCGCACCGGAATGCCGAATTCCTCGTGACAGACGTCTGCAAGCACCTTCACACCCTCCCGAATCGCGTCTGCCGTCGGGTTCCCAAAACAAAGGCGTATCCGCGAACGCGCAGGCACCGCATCAGCTGACCAGTCGGGTCCGGGATTAATGGCCACTCCTCGGGCGGCCGCGGCTGTAGCCAGCTTCGTGGCGTCTACGGCATCCGGGAATGTGACCCACAGGAAGATCCCGCCGGGAGGCGGCGTGAATTCGGCCGTCGTTCCGAAGTTCTCCTCCAGCGCCTCGATCATCGCGTCGAGCTTGTCCTTGAGCAGCACGGTGACCTTGGCAACATGATCGTCAAAATGCACTCGGCAATACTCGGACAGCATCATCTGTTCGAGGGCGCCGGTGCCACCGTCTTCCTTGCAGGCAGCCATTTGCGCCACGAGGTTTGGCTCCGCAACGATGTAGCCCACTCGGAGAGCCGGCGCGATGGTCTTCGAAAACGAACCGCAGTGGATGACCTGTTGGCAGCGGTCCATGGCTGCAATAGCTGGTGGACGTTCACCCGTCCACAATAGGTCCGCGTAACACTCATCCTCGAAAATCGGCACACCGTATTCGGCAGACACTTCCAGCAGTTCTGCGCGCCGTGCCTCGGGCATGATGCTGCCGTCAGGATTCTGGACGGTCGGAATGACGTAGATGAACTTCGGCTGGATTGCCCGCGCCTTGAGCTGAGCCAGCTTCGCAGCCAGCCGATCCGCGCGCATGCCGCTTTCGTCGAGCGGGATGCCGACCGGCTTCACGCCGAGACTCCGGAGCCGGCTGAGCGTGCCCGCATAGGTGAACTGCTCAACCAAGACCGTGTCGCCGGGACAGCAAAAGACCTCGTAAACAAGTTCGAGCGCCTGTATTGATCCGGAAGTGATCAGGACATCATCAGGTGAAACCGACAGGCCACTGCGCTTCTCGAGTTTTGCAGCGACAAACTCCCGGAGCGGCCGATAACCAAGCGGGCCGCTCTCCAGTCCATAGGTAGACAGCGTGGCTCCGTCCCGCCGCAGAGCCGTCGCCGTCGCCGTGATCATGTCCTCGACCGGCACGCTAGCTGCATCGACGTGCCCGCCAATGAAATTGTAGGGCGGGCGCCCCTGCCAGCCGGGAGCAGGTGCTGGGAGATCAGGCGCCAGCAGCGCCGCGTAGTCGATGGTCACTGCCACCTTGATTCTCCTTCATCCGTTCTGGATACATTGCGTGATGTCCGCGGATAACACGTGGGCGACTGTTACCCTTGCGGACCAACGATACGTGCCGTTGCGTCGGCGGCGTACACGTTATACGGACCCCGCTGGATGTCTCCAACTTGCTTCGAGGCAACTCCCGGTGTCCCAACACGGACGGGCGTTCAACGGTCGCTGACGATCGTATAACATCAAACATCTGATGATAGTCTCGCGAGGCAGCGATGGCTGGTGCGTCGGAACCAATAGAGCCGGGCAAACCGGTTGAAACCGCGTATCTACTTTACACTCGCAGGTGGGCGCCAGCGTCCGTGCATCGGCGACCAGAGAAGCCTGTCAAGTCGTCTGCATCCGCGAAGCCTTGTTCAGAGGTCTTGTCGTCAGGTGGTATCACGGCGGGCTGCCGGCGGCGGCTTGACGTCGTGCACGTAGTTTCGAGTCGCGAGAAACTTGGCATAGCTGGCGAATGCTGCGTCGACCCCGTCGGCGGTCAGGCCGTAGTCATCCAGAGTGTATCGGTGTCGTGGCTCCCGCCGCCGCCGTTCCATCTGCCGGTCCAGCCAACCGGTCATCTCGTTCACGGCCGACCGCGTGAGCGACCACCCGAACCGACCGTAGATGGCCTCTACTACCGCCATCGGATCGCGAACCAGCGCATGGTAGTTCACGTCCACCCAGCGGGCTTCCAACTCCGGATGCGACTCCCGAAACCGGATTCCCCGGTCCAGCATCCGGCTCATGAACGACAACTGCTCGGCACCGACCTCGGAGGGAACAACCCGATCGCTGTTGAGCGAGCGAATTCGTTCCACCAGGCTGTTCCACGATCCCATGAATTGTATCGGCTCCCGGTGGGTCTGAATGAACAGGGCGTCGGGATAGGTTGCCATCAAGGTATCGAGTTCCATCAGATGGAAGGGCATCTTAAGTAGCCACTGCCCGCCGTGCCCCGGAAAGCGCTGCCTACGCTGCCAGTTGAAGTGCTGCATGGTGCGCCGATGGAAGCCATAAGCTTCGCTGGATCCACGTTCCGCCAACCAGCGCGCATACCCCGGAACAGGAAACTGGGCGAGGAAGACCCAGGTCGTGAAGGTCATTCGGAAGATCGGGTAGTCCTCTTCCGGTTCATCCATGTCAAAGTCGTGAATCCCGGCGAACACTTCGGCGAACCGAGAGGCACGGAAGATTTCCTCTGTCCGAATCCGGCGGGGGTCTGCAGGGGTGCCGCCGACGCCCGCATAATCGCCGTCCGGCAGCACCGGCTCGATGTACTCGTATTGCCGCAATGCCCAGAACCGAGGGTCTCGGGCCAGCAGGCGATGGAGATACGTGGTGCCGGTACGGTTGATCCCGACAATGAATACCGGCCGGATAACCTTCTCACGGTCAATTTCGGGGTGGCGCAGTCGCTCACCGGCAAGTGCTGCATTGCCGCGCAGGAAACGGCTCAGGCTGTATACGGTATCGGCCAGCCTGTCCTGCTGCAGCCTGACTCCGGGCTCCTGCAACGCCTGGACCAACTGCTCCAGACCCTCCCGCATCCACGCGGGATACGTGGCCTCGAAAGCTACCCCCTCGTCCTTCGCGTACTGTTCCGCTCGGCTGATCAAACCGTCGAAGTCGAGGCTGCTTTGATGAACTGAATATGGCCAATCCTCACGGTGGGCCCGAATCCATCGGTGGGAGCGTCGAAGCTTGGTCAGGGCGCCCATCCATTTGATGGGAAACGGACAGTCCTCGCGAATGGCGCGGTCGCACATCGGGAGCTGGTCCGCAGGCTTGTTCCTGCTGAACCAGTACTTCCCGAAATGATCCAGCACCGCCCAGTGGCCATGCAGCGGTGATCGCTGACCGTAGGCCTGACACGCGCGCTTGAATTCCTCGTAGGAAACCTCGGGCCAGTACAATCCGAAGTCCGCCGGTTCCAGATCGTGGTGATCCAGTTCCGGATTGCAGCAGTGGTAGATCGTGAAGCGCCGGCTCGCGTTCAGGGTTATCGCCACGCAAATTCGGGCTACCGTATCGACGACTTCGTTGCTGGACCGAAACGAGAATCCTTTCGGCATGATTCCGATTTCACCGACCGCGGCCAGTATCTTTATGGAAAGGTCATGTGCCGGCGTGTAGCCGCTACTTGACAGACCGGTTTGCGGGAGACGGAAAATCGCCAACGGCATGCCTGCCTGCTGGGCAAACAAGAGGATTTGTTCGGACACCAACTTGCTCCAGGGATAGCCGAGCAAACCGATTGGGAACATCCGCTTCATGCAGGTCAGATCCGGTTGCATTTGATGCCGGATCCGACTCTGCTTGAACTCGTGTGCGAAGGAAAAGAAGTATTGCGGAAACACGCCCATTGAGGATGCGTAGTACAGGTACTTGTAGCGGGTCCGGAGGCACAGCTCCAGCACGTTACGAAGGCTGAGCGTGTTGACCTCGCGGATGCCCTTGTAAGAAGAAGAGAGCGTGATATCAGCGGCGAGATGATAGACCGCGTCGATCCGCCCGCACAAATTGTCAAACTTGATATCGTCAAGCCCGAATCGCGATAGCCCGATATCACCAGGGACTGCGCGGATCCGCGGTGCGAAGTCATCATCCCAGATTTCCGCCTCGGACATCGCACGGCGGATACGGTCGATGCCGCGCTCCGAATCTTCGGCGCGAACCAGGCAGTACACGACTACACGGGAATCCTGCCGAAGGAGCTCGTACAGGAAAAAACGTCCAATGAACCCCGTACCACCGGTGAGCAGTACCTCTCGAATGTCCGTTGGAGGAACCGCCGCAGACGGGGCTTCTTCACTGATGACATCGTGGACAAACCGGCGCAGCGCGTTGACATCTCTCTGGCAGTCGGGCGGAAGTTCCCCTGCAAGCGGCGATACCGCCGTGTCCGCAACGGCCTGGTCGGTCATGCATTCGATCCCTGGATGTGCGGCCCGGCAGTTCCTCAGGCCGCCGGCAACCGCGCCTGCTGCGCAGCCTGCACGTTGATGGCCGTGCGGAAAGAGTCCAAGGCGGTGTCGATTCCATCGCTGTGGTAGCGGAAGTCGCCCGGGATCGACTTGTAACGGGTGTTGACGTCCGCGAACAGTCTTTGTCGCAGGACGTCGACGTGCTCCGGCTGTTCGGCACACGCGGCCGCGTCTTCTTTGAACGACTCCAGTTCCTCTGCCAGAAATTCCTTGAAGTCATGGATCGCGATTTGCTGGCGGGTGATCTTCTCGAAGTGGTAACCCAATGCCGCCAGCCGGATGGCCTTTGGAAGCATGCGGGGATGCTTTCTCGATACCTCCGCCACGTACTTCGTGTAGGCCGGGACCTGCTCCGGGGAAAGACGTCCGCGCACAAGCATGAGGTCCGTGAAGACCGCGTTCTTGCTCTTGGGTTTCTGCAGGTGCGGTACCGGCTTCAAGTGTTCGAACAGCGTCAGGCAGCGGCTGAAATAGTTCTCCAGTGTCGGATCGTAGAGCGTGGAGGTCACGCGCCGATATCCTTCGAGCAACGTCCGGTGATCCAGTTCCGTCTTGAAGTTCAGAATGGTGGCCTGGGTCCCGATCGCCACATTGAGCAGGCGGCCTTCATCCTGAAGGCGCTTGTACATGTCCGTGCCCTTCAGTGCCGTAAGGAGATAGATCGGGGCCACGGGAATCCCGGTCGCCTGGATGAACTCGATCTGGATGTCGAACACGGTTTCGTCATCGCCGTCCAGACCCAGGATGAAACCTCCCTGCACCTGCATGCCCTTGCGTTGGATCCTCCGGACTGCCCGAAACAGGAAGTTCTCTTCTTCCTTGCTGGTGTTCTGGGGTTTCTTCGTCTTGAGCAGAGCCTCAGGGTTGGGGGTCTCGATTCCCAGGAACACGGTGTCGAAGCCGGCCTGGATCATGGCTTCCATGAGGTCGTCCATGCGCGCGAGATTCAGGCTTGCCTCGGTGCTCAGGAGGAACGGGTAACCGCGCACCTGTTGCCATTCCGCCAGTACCGGCAGCAGATTCATTGCGTCACGCTTGTTGCCGATGAAATTGTCATCGACGAGGAACACGGGGCCCCGCCAGCCAAGTTCGAACAGAACGTCGAACTCGCGCACCATCTGATCTGGTGACTTGGTCCGGGGCACCCGGCCGTAGAGCTTGGTGATGTCGCAAAACTCGCAATCGAATGGACATCCGCGTGAGAACTGAACCCCCATCGAGTGATAGCTCTTCATGTCGATGAGGTCGAAGCGCGGGATCGGCGTTCGGCTCACGTCCGGTTTCCGCGGTTCCCGATACATCTTCTTCGGTGTGCCGTTCTCCAGGTCGCGCAGAAACTGGGGGAATGTCTCTTCGGCCTCGTCCAGCACGAAGTAATCGACACCGCGGATCTCATCGTGAAATGTGGTCGGATGCGGCCCACCGGCCACGACCGGCACCCCGGCCCGAATGCAGCGCTCGATGACCGTCTGGAGGGATACTCGCTGCACAATCATGGTGGACGTAAACACCATGTCGGCCCATTCCAGGTCCGAGTCGGTCACGGGGTCCACGTTCATGTCCACGACACGGAGGTTGTATTTCGGTGGAAACATGGCCGCGATGGTCAGGAGGCCCAGCGGCGGAAAGGCCGCCTTGATTCCCACGAATTCCAGCGCGAAGTTCGCTCCCCAGTAGGTATGGGGGTGCTCCGGATAGACCAAGAGCGCGTTCCGCATGGCCACGGCCCCTCCTATCCCGCCGCCTCGAGCCGTAACGGGGGCGATTCCGCTACAGCGACATCGACGTCCTTCGGAAAGTGGTCCTCCGGCGCGCTCGCGAAACGCGACGGTGCCCGCTGCAGGCGTTCCGCAAAGACGGGCGACGTGTCCGTTACCTCCCTTGCCGGATCATCGGACGAGATCTCCTCCTCCTCATCCTTTCCGTGGATGATCCCCTGCGCCAACGACAGCGCCGAAGCTGTCGTCATGAGTTCAAGCGCGCTCACCCGGTAATTGAACTGCGTCTGGATAAACGTTCCCAGCTCGGCAACCGAAATCGAGGTGAGACCGAAGCTGGACAGTGGCTCTTCGACGCCACCCTCGTCATGACCGCACAGCTCCGCCACCTTCGCGGCAATCTGCGCCGCCACGCTCTCGAGCGTCTGTTCTCCGGTCATGCCGGCCTCGAACGCATCCTGATTGCGCATCAGGCGCCCAATGCGCATGTAGTCCGGGAGGTCAACCGTCCACGACGGACGCTCGAACAACACCGAGACAAGATGGTCCGAGTCCGCCATGGCGCGGAGCGCGAAGTCCAAATTGGAAACAGCGAAATCACTGCTGATTGCCGGCAGGCCGGCCGCCCGCATCATGCGGAGCACCGGCAGGCTACGCGCGGCCATGCCGGCGTCGGCGACGGCGGCCATGTTGTATGAAAGGCCCGGCAAGCCCTGCTGACGGCGGCTCGCAGCCAGTCCGTCGAGAAAAGCGTTGGCGGCGCCATAGTTGATCTGGCCCGGGTTGCCGAGGACCGAGGCGGACGACGAGAACAGCACGAAATGGTCGATCGGGTGGCCCTTGGTGGCCCGATGCAGGTGGAGCGCACCACGAGCCTTAGGGGCAAACACATTTGCAAGTGACTCGGCCGAAAGATCGTCGAGCAGGCAGTCGTCGAGGGATCCGGCAAGATGGAACACGCCCTTGAGCGGCCGCTGGAGCTGGCCAATACAGCGCTGAACGTCTTCCTCGACCGATACGTCTCCCACAACGAAGTCGAATTCTACATCCTCATCCATGTAGGCGAGTGCGCTGTGCCAGCGAATCCACTCGGCATCCCGGCCGTGTTCCGGATTGCGGTCCATCAGGGTGAGGTGGCGCGCCCCCAATGCCGCAAGGTATGGCAGCAGGCGGCGGCCGAATCCGCCCTGACCGCCCGTTAGCAGATAGGTTGCAGCCGGATCGAACAGCGGTCGCACGTCCGCGATCGGCGCGCCCAGCGGACCGGAGCCCTGCGGAGCCCGCAGGACCAGCTTGCCCTGATGCCGGCCGGTGGTCATCAACCGCAGGGCCTTCGCGAATTCTTCGTACGGAAATACAGTGACCGGCAATGGCGGCACGGCACCGCCTTCTATCAGGTCGACACAGGCGACTGACAACTCCCGTGCCAAGGCCGGGTCATCGGCCATCAGCCGGTCCACATCGATGGCCGCGAACCGCAAGTTCTTGCGGAACACCCGCAGGCCGAGTTCGTTGTCGGCATAGATATCGACCTTGCCGATCTCGCACAGCCACCCGCCGGGACGCAGCGCCTCGAGACATAAATGGACATGGCGCCCCGCCAGGGAGTTCAGCACGACGTCCACGCCCTCTCCTCGGGTGGCCACCATCAGTTCGTCGTGCCAGTCGAAACTGTGCGAATCAAAGGCTGCCCGCACACCAAGTGACTGCAGCTGCGCGCGCTTTTCCTCGGTTCCGGCAGTAGCGTAGATTTCCGCCCCGACGTGTTTGGCCAAAGCGATGGCGGCCTGTCCCACTCCGCCCATCGCCGAATGGATCAGGACCCGCGCCCCTTTCCGCAAGCGGGCCAGATGGATCAAAGAGTAGTACGCGGTGACATAGACCGACAACGATGCTGCGGCCTCGTCCATGTTGATACCGTCGGGCTTGCGGAACACGCGGTATTGGCTGGCCACCACGCGATTCGCGATGCAGCCGCCCTGGATGAAAGCCACCCGGTCTCCGACGCCGTGATCCTGAACAGCTGACCCGACCCGACGTACGACCCCGCTCCCCTCCATGCCGACCTCGTGCCCCAGGGCTGAGCGCTCATACGCCAATGCCGGCAACAGCCCCAGCGTCACCATGATGTCGCGGAAGTTGAGTGCAGCGGCAGCGACGTCGATCTCCACGTCTTCCGGACCCAACGGCGGAAGTTCGTACGTCTTCATCTCGAGGCCATTGATCTGCCCCGGATTGTCGAGCGTCAGGCGGTACGTTGGCAGGGTGCCGGCAGGGATCCGCGCATAGCGCTCCCGGAAACTGACCATTCGCGGCACCCAGACGTCATTCTTCCGCACTGCCAGTTCGCGTTCCCGCACGTCGTGGTGCATCAGCCAGTGCAGCGTCTGGAGATCGTCCCGGTCACCCAGATCCACCAGGCGGAAATCGAGTTTCGCCTCCTCGTCAATTTCCACAGCCATGCTGCGGACCGCTCCCCACAACACGCTGCCGCGCGGATCCTCTACATCGTGGACGGCGCGGCGCGTGATGACGGTCAATCGGCACGGGCAGTCCGCGTGCTCAATCCGGTAGGGGACCAGGGCCTGGACAAACGCGACAAAACGGGATGCCGCTCTCTCCCCTGTCGGGTCTTCCGGATCCTGGCCGCAGAAGTAGTCGACCGCCTGCAAGTTGGCGGCCTCCGGCCAGTCCTCCAGCGCATGGAAACGACCAGCCAGCAACGCTTCTTCGGGGAGCGCGTGCGCATTGTCATGGGGCTTAAAGAACGCCGACCAAGCCGGTACCCAACTTTCGGGCTCGCCCAAGATCCATCGGGGACTGCGGAGCGCGTCGGCATCGAGTTGATCGCGGTCCGGACCGGGAGCTTGCAGCAGGGTGGCGCGTTGTCCGGCTCGAACCGCTTTCCAGCCGGGACTGGCAGAAACGACGTCGCCCTCGTCGTGCTCAACCAGCACCCAAGCGCCGGGCACCGCCAGGCTCCGCACCGTTTCCCACTCGCTTTGCCCGAAGCTCGCGGCCTCCCGGTGGAGGAAAATGATCTCGGCGGCGCCCGGCCGCAGCAGGCCCGCGTCCAGAGCGGCGGCATCCGCCATGTCGAATGTCGCGAAGCGCAGCGGCACGTCACAGGCATGGAAGGCGTCGTACAAGGCCCGCGTGCTCTCTTCACTGTCCCCCACGAGCCAGAACTCACTTTGCCCGGCAGTCTGCGCGAGGTTGGCGGCGCATCGTTCAAGAATGGTCTCGTCCGGCTCTCTGGAGCCGGCGAACTCGATGATGTGACAAGCGTATCGCTCGCCCTTATCCGGGTGTGTCAGCGCCGCGACTACGGTCTCGGGCTCCGGCTCCCCGCCCGGCAGCCTGTCGAGGAATTCCTGAACTGCGGGAAGCGCCTTTGGCTGCCAGCGAACCTGGTGCTTGCTGTTCGGCAAGTCATTCCATCGCGGGTTGGACGTGAAGTACGTGTACTCGCCGATATGGGCGACGAGATCACCGGTGGCGCCGTCGTAGAAGCTGATGCTGCCGCCCGATCGTTCGCCGCGCCGAACCGAATACTGGCCCCGTTCGTTGGCGTTCATCCAGTCGTCGCTGGGCTTCGTGACATGGCAGGTAATGCGGGGCCCGGTGGGACGGCGCAAGAAGGTCACCCATTCCGCCCGCTGCGGAATCGCAAACAGGTCGGCGGCGGTCAATAGGTGATACAGGAATATCTGCAGCCCGCCGTCGAGCAGAGGAGGACAGGTGACGTAGCCCTCCTCCACTCCTGTCGCCCACAGCCCCTCGTCCATCTCGACGTCAAACAGGTAGGCCTTCGATACGCCGTCCACCAATACGCGCTGGATCGTCCTGAAATACGGGCCGTACTGGAATGTTTCGCTCAAGACCGATTGCAAGCGCTCGTAGAAATTCTGGTCGTCAGCAAGAATTGACTGCTCGAAGCCATCGGTGTCAATGTCCGTCAATCGCATCGGCACGCTGAGCGCCGGCTCGGTGCTCAGCACGCGCACCTTCCCGCGACAGTGGATCTCGCTGCTAGCGTCGACCTCGTAGGAACGCGAGGAAATTGTGAACGTGAACTCCTCCGGATCCGTCGGAACCGGCTGCAGGGCCGTTTGCAGCCTCACCGGCGCCTTGGGAACCGGACACGGCTGGAGAAATTCGAGCACCGTGAATTGGACCGGAACTCCGCCCAGCGCCTCAAGGATCAGCTCGATGTAGCCCGCCGCCGGCATGATCGCCGCGTGATGCACGCGATGGTCCGCCAGCCAAGGGAAGTCAGCTTCCGACAGTCGTGCTTCGAACTGCAGGTGCTCACATGGGACCCGGTGGCCGACCAGTGGTCCTTGTGAGTACTCGCCTTGCTGAACGAACATCTCGTTGTCGCAATGGAGATCCATCGTCGCCCGCTCTTCCCGAGGATGTCCGGGCAGGCGATCTGCGATCGGCTGCGGACGCGGATACTGGGCCGCGAAGTCCAGGGGAACGCCCGCCTGGAACAGTGCGCCCAGAGCGGTCTGAAAGCCGATGCAGACATCCGTCTCTCGGGTCAGCGTCTGAATGTTGGCTGGTACCGCGCGACTGCCTTCCAAACACTGGGCGATCGTGGACTGAAGCGCACAGTGAGGCGCGATTTCCAGCACCACGTCGGGCTGAATTTCTCGCGTGATGGTTTCCATCGCGGCAGCGAACCGCACCGGCTGGCGGATATTTGACCACCAGTACGCGTTGTCCAGTCGCCGTGTCGGCAGTCCGGTAACCGACGACACGAACGGGACATCGGCGTCGAAGTCGAGGTCATTCAGGAACGACAGCGCCGCCAGCGCATCGTCCTTGAGGGGCTGCATCGCGGTGGAATGAAAGGCGATGTTGCCGGGCAGCAGCTGATTCTGCAGATGCCGGTGGTTCAACGCCGCCATGACCGGCTGCAGGGCTTCCTCTGTTCCGCAGATCACGGTGTTGGCAGGGGCGTTCTCGCAGGCGATCTCTACCTGCGGCGGTTGGTCGGAGTCGTCCTCGCCGCTGCCGAAGGCGACGTCCAGTTCCGTCAGCAGGTCTTCCACGCCCGGACGGTCGAGGCCGATCGCCAGCATGCGGCCAGATCCGGCGGTCCGCTGCTGGAGCGTGGCGCGATGAAACACCAGACGCGTGGCTTCCTGCAGCGACAGCGCCCCGCACGCGTAGGCCGCCGCGACCTCGCCCGAACTGTGACCGACCACGCAATCCGGGTAGACGCCCCAGGTCTTGAACAGCTCCACCAGGGCACACTGGATCATGTAAATGACCGGCTGCGCCAGCCGAACCTCGTTCAGCTCGGTCTGCGGTGCGCCGAAGCAGGCCTCGCGCAGCGAGATTTCCGAATGTTCGCGCCAATGCGCCTCGACGGCATCGATGGCCCGCCGGAACACAGGCTCAGCGTGATACAGGTCGCGACCGCACCCTGCCCACTGGGTGCCCTGACCGGAAAACACCATCGCCACGCGGCGCCCGCCGTCGTCGACCGAGTGGACAGGCGGCGGGTCCTCGATAAAGGCCTCAAGCGCTTCGACCAGTTCCTCGCGGTTCCGGACCGCGAATGGCGCGCGCATGGCGAAATGCGTGCGGCGGCGACCGAGATTGCCGGCCAGGGTGTAGAGGTCGGGTTCGTGTTCGGCGACGAAGTCTCGCAGCCGCCGTGCGCTCTCGGTGAGTGCGCTGCCAGTGCGGGCCGACAGCGGAATCATGAACCCGGCCTCCGGCGCGAGCGAAACCGACCAGGTCCGGGGACGGGCCGGGCGATACTCGCGGACCACGCAGTGCCCGTTGGCACCGCCAAAGCCGAACGAGTTGATTCCCACGACCACTGGGCGCTCGGGAAACGGCTCGCATTCGGTCTGCACCTGCATGGGACAGCGATCGAAGTCGATTTCCGGATTGGGCACCACGAAGTTCTTGGAAATCGGTGCAAATGTCCGCCTCTGCAACATCAGCAGGACCTTGAGCAGGGCGCAGTGGAACGCCGCGGCTTCCATGTGCCCCAGGTTGCTCTTGACGCTTGCAATCCGCAGCGAGGTCTCTCGCTCGGGTCCGGCAAACGCGTCCGTAATGGCGTTTCCTTCGATCCGGTCCCCCACGACAGTGCCGGTGGCATGGGCCTCGATGTAGTCGAACTCCTGTGGCGCGCGACCGGCCCGGGCGCCGGCCACTCGCATCAGCTCCGCCTGGGCGTGACGGGTGGGGGCTGTGATGTAGCGCCCCTGCGCCAAACCCTCAGTCCCGTCGGCAGCGCCGGCCGCATTCACGGCGGTAGCCTCGATGACGGCGTGAATGGGATCCCCGTCGCGCTCGGCTGCAGTCAGCGGTTTGATGGTGAAGACGAACGCCCCTTCCGAGCGCATGTAACCATTGGCTTCCGCGTCGAAGGAATGGCACTTCCCGTCAGGGCTGATCACTCCCAGGGCGTTGAACGAGGCGCTCAGCCTGGCAGTTCCCATGTAGTTGACCGAACCGACCAGCGCCTGCTCGCAGTCACCGCGCTGGAGCCCGTTCATTGCCGCATGGAGAGCAGTGAGGCTCGCCGAACATGCCGTGCAATAGGTCGTGGAGGACCCCATCAAGTTGAAGTGATAGGAGATACGGTTGGCGAGCATGGCCAAGCTGATGCCCGTCACGTCGAACGGCTGGGCGCCCCGCATCGGCCGCCAGTTCGAGACGGGCGGTACTTGCGCGCCGATGTAGACGCCGGTCGGGCTGTTGCGGAGCGAATGGAGGTCCCAGCCCACGCGCTCGAACGCTTCCCAGGCGCATGTCAGCAACATCCTCACCTGAGGATCCGTCGACAGCATTTCGCTTTGGGACAGCCCGAAGAGACTGCGGTCAAACAGCTTCTCTTCGTCGTCGCGAATGAGACCCTCGTAGGCGCTGGCAAACCGACCTGGGCCGGAGAAACCGCCGATCGGCCGGTAACCTCTCCCGTAGCGATCGGTTATGGGTTCCTGGACGATTTCGCGCCTGCTAAGCAGATCCCAGAAGTCGGAGTCGGTGTGGATGCCGCCAGGCAAACGGTAGCTGTACCCGGTAATGGCAACCGGGAAATTGAACTCCTGTGAACTCATCCGCCAAGCATCCAATTGAGGCGGTCTCCAGCAGTTCGGCGGCGGTGCCCGCCCACGGACGCCTAGAGAGTCAGCGACGCGTGTACCGCTGCGAATTCAACCATGGTCCTAGTTAGCGCAGCCGACCCATGCGCGTCCTAACTATCGCGATCTTCAAGACGTATAGCGGCTTCTTGCACTTGTTTCCAATACCGATTGATACTGTGCGGTCGGCGCGACCATTACAATTCCTATAGCTCCAGCGACTGGCACTACGGGCACTTGGCACCCTTCGAACGGTCGAAGCCCGGCGCCAGCAGAGCGGGGATCAGGCCCCAGGAACGATGTCGCCTGATGGTCCGCCGGCCGGCGGGAGCGAGACCCGAGGAAGAAACGCGTCGGGGGCGGAGGAAGCCTCTCGTGATACGTGCTTCAAAAGGTAACCGCCTATGCATTTTGAGCCTGCCCTCTCCCCCTAGGTGCCCCGCCGGCTCTCTGCATCACCGCCACCACGGCTGCAACCGCCGCTCAGCCGTCCGGACAAGCGGCGACCAGGCAATTTTCAGGCAGTGGCGAGTCTGGTCCACGAATACCGTTGACGACGTTACCCTACGTGCCGCGACCTCTTCCGTACCGAGTATGAAAGTGCCGGAGCCCGCGCAGCGCAACGGCTTTACGACAAACTGCTGCACGAATTGCTGCTGGAGCGCCCAACGATGCCATTTTCCGTTGCATCCGGGATGGTTCTGCTCGGAATCGCCTTTGTTGCGCTTCCGGCGACCGCGAACCGTGATGCCGCCTTCCAGGCTGAAGCCGCAGCCGTTCACGCGCGCGTGCTGACCATCGACACCCATATCGATATTCCGCCCACCTTCGGCACCGCGGCCTACGACATTCTCCGAGCCAAACCTCCTCGCCAGAAGGTAGATTTGCCGGGAATGAAGAAAGGCGGGCTGGATGCCGCCTTTTTTGTCGTGTACGTCCCGCAACGTGAACGTAATCCTTCTGGATACGCACGCGCCGTATCCGATGCCTTTGTCAAAGTTGCCGCGATTCGGGAGATGACCGACCTCCAGCATCCGGACCGAATCGGTCTGGCCCTTTCCGCCCGTGATGTGCACCGGATCCACGCCGAAGGGAGGCGCGTGGCCCTCATGGGCATGGAGAACGGGTTCGCCTTGGGCCCCAATGTCGACCTCCTCGATACCTATTACGCGTTCGGTGTCCGTTACCTAGGCCTTGTGCACAATGGACATAATGACATCGGTGATTCCGCTGTACCGAATCTCCGCCGGGGCGAGCCCCCGGCGGAGCATGGCGGCCTAAGCGACTTCGGGCGCAAGGTGATCGCCCGCGCCAATGCCCTTGGAATCATCGTCGACATCTCGCACGCCGCCATGACGACAGCGCTAGACGCCATCAACGCTTCGCATGCGCCTGTACTCGCCTCCCACTCGGCTGTACGCGGTGTGTACGATCATCCGCGCAATCTCTCCGATGAAGCCCTGTGGGCCCTCCGCCGGACCGGCGGGGTCGTATCCATTGTCGCTTTCGACTCTTACCTGCACCCCGTACCCGAGGAAAAGAAAGCTGCCCTTGCGGCGTTGCGGACGGAATTCGACCTCCGGGATGCAGTGGACTGGGCGCGAATGAGCGAGGCCGAGCGCGATGCCTATGTCGAACGCCGCGTCGAATTGGATCGGACGTGGCCGAAGGCGTCGGTGAGGCACCTCGTCGACCACATCGACTATGCCGTCAATCTCATCGGAATCGACCACGTCGGAATCACGTCCGATTTCAACGGCGGCGGTGGAATCGAAGGCTGGAACGCCGCCGATGAGGCCCTTAACGTCACCATCGAGCTGATGCGCAGAGGATACGCTGAAGATGCCATCGCCAAGCTCTGGGGCGGTAACCTGCTTCGGGTGATGAGAGCTGTGGAAACGGTTGCGGCAGCAGCGCAGGACCAGTGAGCTACCATCAAGGGCTGTCCCATCCCTCCAACGACCTGGCCGGGTCCCAGACCGGACCGGGGCCCGGAGACATCCTCGAACGGCGCCAAGCGTGAATCATGGCCATCAGGTAACGGGCGCAGGACCGGGATTAGTCGACCCACACGGCGCCGTGCCCGAGCGGAAACGGCCGGCGAACTCCCCGCGACCGGATGGTGAAGCCCCAGCGGCACGGCACACTTACTGTCCAGATGCGGGCGTCACACTCTCTGGTCGGTCAGTTACCGCGTTTCCGTGATCGTCACCACGGCGCCGGCGGCGCATCCGTTCGGACAAGCCTAGGGACTGTGCATCCTTGCTGCGGGGAACTTTTGAGTACGGCCGTAGTCCCCGTCTATCGCGACGTGCTATCGCGTCGCGAAGCTTTCAAGCCATGGCGGTACCTGCAACACTGGGTGAAATGCCCATCGGACGGAACGCATGTACCGCCGACCGGGGCATCTCCCTCGAAGCCCTGTCGAACAGTCGGGATGTCAACCGGTCAATCGGCTTGGGGGGCGTCCTGGCAGGTGCTCCCGCCTTCGCGTTCGCGCCCCGCCGGTTACCGGACGGTCGGCGTGGAGAATCGGCCGATGTCGCCGAACAGTTCCTGCAGCAGGGTCCGCTTGTTGCCGACGACGACCGTCGCATCAGGATTGAAGACCATATTCCGGAGCTCGTTGTCACCGTAGTCCGCAACCTCCAACACGTTAGGGTTGTCGCCGCAGCTCGACCGCCCCGCGTCGATCTCCGAATCGAAAAGTACCGCAATTACCCGCTGCTCGATCACGTCGGGCTTCAGGAACGCGTAGTAGCTGACACGTTGACCGATGTAGAACCATGCGTCGTTGCCGAACGGATCGCCGGTGAAGTGGCGCCGTGCCGTCGGCGTTCCGAGTGTCGCCAGGACGTCTTCACAAGTGACGCCGTCTTCTTCCAGGAAGGAAAGATCGAGCCCCGAAAACAGGAATCCGTTGGTCGTGACGCGTGGCGACCCGCAGGCGGCCAACGCCACCAGCAGGGCGATCAGCGGCAACGCTAGCGGCGAGACGCGCAACAGCCGAACTCCCGTGAGGCATGCGAAGCAGTCAGCATAGGCGGGTACGTCCTGCACACCAGATGATGCGTTGCCGTCCGTTCCCATGACGAGCCCATCGGTACGGCAAGGCGGTAGCAATACCGGCTCCGGTGCCTGACCCCGGCCCTCCGCACGCGGGCGGACACTGCAGCCATCTCGGCCCCACCCCTTCCTGGTAGCACGCTAGTGTCGCGAAACCTGGACTTCCTTCGACGTGATGAACTCGAGCAGCGCCGGTTGCCCATTCTCGGTCGCAGCGATTCCGCGCGCAATGGCCTCGCGGATCTGGCCTGGCTCCGTGATGCGCTCCCCGTACCCTCCGAAGGCCCGGGCCATGGCGGCGTAATCGCCGGAAATGTCGGTCGAACGATACTTCTCTGTCGAGACCGGCATGACCTTGAGTTCGATGGCCATCGAGAAGTTGTTCAGCAGGACTGAAAGAATCGGGATGCGTTCACGAACCGCGGTCTCAAAGTCCATACCCGTGAAACCAATTGCGGCGTCGCCCCAGACGTTGATGCACAGCTTTCCCGGGCAGGCCAGCTTGGCACCCATGGCAAGCCCGAGGCCGTAGCCCAGCTGCGTGGTCTTGCCCCAGCCGATGTACGAGAGCGGCGTGGCGGCCTTCCAGAATGGCGAAAGCTGATCGCGCGGACTGCCGGCGTCGTGGGTGATGACGACATTCGCCTTGTCGACCGACTGCTGGAGTTCCCACAGCACGCGGTACGGACTGAGCGGCGTGGCATCGCTGGTGAGCTTGGGCAGCCACTCCGCCATCCACGCTTCCGTGCTTTGCGAAATCTCTGCCTCAACCGCCGATGAATCGCGCGGCGGTTCATCCTCCAGCGCCGCAAGCAGAGCCTTCAGGGTCAAGTCGGCGTCGCCGACAAGACCGACTTTCGAACGAACATCCTTGTTCAAGTCGGACGGATCCAGCGTGGCGTGAATGACCGTCTTGCCTTTCGGCATGGACACACCAAAGGCGGTTTCCGTGAAACTGCACCCGATTCCGAAAATCACATCCGCCTGATCCAGGAAGGTCCGGACCGGCTTGGGCATCGATACACCGCCCGAACCCAGACTCAGCGGGTGGTCCTCGGGAAAGGCGCTCTTGCCGCCGAGACTGGTGCAAACGGGAATCGCCAGTTTCTCGGCCAACTCCCGCAGGCCGGGCCACGCCTTCGCATAGTGGATTCCCTGGCCCGCATAGATGACCGGGCGTGTCGCCGACCGAAGGAGGCTGGCAGCCTGGGCGACAGCCTCAGGGTCAGGCCCGTAGCGGGTTGCGTAGACCGGTTCGTAATCGAGCTCGTCGGGCAACTCCTCCTGCATAAGGTCGGCCGGAATCTCGACCACCGCCGGTCCGCCCCGACCGGTTCTCAACTTGGAAAACGCCCGCCGCAGCACGTTCCCGACTTCCGCCGGGGCCGTCACCGGCTCCGTCGACTTTGCGACCGGTCGCATGGCCTGCGTGGAATTGAAATTGGGGGAAATGTGAGCCAGTCGCCGTGCGTATCCCATCGGCAGCACCAGTATCGGCACCGATTCACCAAACGCCTGGGCCACCGCCCCGTACGCGTTCTCGGAGCCGGGCCCGTGCTGCATCGCAAACACACCGATCTTGGCCCCCGACGTGATGCGGGACATTGCATCAGCCATATGCAGGCCAATACGCTCCTGCCGCACGATGATCGGTCGAATGTTGGCCCGAGCCGCGTACTCCAGGACATGATTGACCGGATAGCCGAAAATGATCTCGACGTTCTCGCGCTTCAGGATTTCCGCCACCGATTCAACGACTTTCATGGATCTTCTCTCCTCGCACGGTCCTGAAACACGAAAGCACCGGCCAAACCGCCGGTGTCGGAGCGGCGAGCCATGAAGACAAGCGCGCCTGAATTGGACGCGACATGGTAGCTGATGTCCGGTCCCCGAGTCGTCGTCGTGGGTGCGGGTTTTCGCTGTCGGCGAGGGACCACCCACGACCCGGCCGGTGGCACGGTACCAGCCGTGCCAACTGTCATTTCCGGCTAGCAGCGCTTCGACGAGGCATCACCGCAATCCGAATGAACGCGGTTCGTGGCGTGCCCTCCCGCCACGGACCGCCTCTTGTCAAACCGTGTCGTCCGGCGCCCGGTGAATTAGACTCGCCCTCATCTTTCCTTTCGGTCGCCGCGCCTGCATCGAACCTCGCCGGTTAGCGCGCGGGCGCAATTGAGGCAGTCGCCCTGACATTCCGGGAACGCCATCCGCATGCCTAACGCCCGCCCGCTGCTCGATCCCGTCCCGGCGGAACTATGCAGTACGGTTAACAGCCGCTTTCGACTTCGCTGCTTGGGCGCGGAACGTCCCGAAGTGGTGGAACGACTTGGCTTGTCCGGACTGAAGTCCCTCACGGTCGAGGCAAGGACCGCCTCTGTATCCGGCAGCGAGGTCCGCCTCGAGGCTCTGGTCCGTGCCCGCTTGATCCGGACCTGTGTCGTGACACTCGAAGACTTCGAGGAAACGATCGTGCTCCCGTTCGAGACGACCTTCGACGAACGCACCGGTCATTCTGTCCCGGTTGAAGAACCAGCTGACCCGGAGAGCGACCTCCCTGAGCCGCTCGGTGCGGAGGGGCTGGAACTGGGGGAGCTCGCCATCCAGCATCTGTCCCTGGCTCTCGATCCTTATCCCCGTCACCCTGACGCTCCGCCACCCGGGCAGGCGGATTGGCTGGAAGGCGGCACGGAGTCCGAATTCGCTTCGCAGCTCGCCCGCCTTAAGGATCCGAGTGATCGTGCCTGAATCCCTGGCGCCGCCGACAGGTTCCGTGCTTGCGCAGAGGCGTCAATTGGGTTACCAAGTCCGCCCCCAAGTCTTGTTCGACTCTGATCAGGCAACCTCATGGCAGTTCCGCGTAAGAAAGTGACGCGTTCGCGGCGAGGGCATCGTCGCGCGCACCAGAGCTTGAAGCCGGTGAACGCCGTCGCATGTCCGCACTGCGGTTCCTACCGGCGCCCACACCATGTTTGCGGGTCGTGCGGGCATTATCGTGGTCGGGACTTCGTCGACGACACGCCCTCCGCCCGCGACTGAACCTTTCTTCATGAACCGACAACCGACTATCGCAGTGGATGCGATGGGAGGTGACCGCGCGCCGGAACTCGTAATCCGGGGGGCCGCGCTGGCGTGCGCACGCCATCCCGACGCCCGCATCCATCTCATGGGAGATCCGGACCGCATCAAACCGCTCCTGGATCGCCAGAAGACGCTGCGCAGCCGCTGTGACGTCGTCGCTGCAGGTGCGAGCGTGGAAGCCGGCGAGAGGCCGTCCCTCGCGCTCCGCAACAAGACCGACTCGAGCATGGCGCTCGCGATCGGCGCGGTGAAGGACGGGACGGCGGATGCCGCGGTTTCAGCAGGAAATACCGGCGCGTTGATGGCGTTCGCGATCAAGCTTCTCGAATGCCTTCCCGGAATCCATCGCCCGGCGATTGCGGCCACGATCCCAACGCGGCGCAGTGAGATCGTGCTGCTGGACATGGGCGCCAACGCCGAATGCGAGGACAGCCATCTAGTCCAGTTCGCGGTCATGGGGACCGCGTTTGCGCGCGTGGTACTCGGCCGCGTCGACCCGGAAGTCCGACTCCTCAACATCGGGCAGGAACGGGGCAAGGGACGCGCCGTCATCCGTCAGGCTGATGCGCACTTGCGGAACGGACCGCTCAGCGAGAACTACCAAGGATACATCGAGGGCGACGGCGTGGCGGCCGGTGAGGCGGACGTGGTGGTGACCGATGGTTTCACCGGCAACGTGATGCTGAAAACCGCAGAAGGCACGGCAAAGCTCTGCAGCCATTACCTGCGCACAGCACTCAGGAGTTCACTCGGCGGACTGATGGCAGGAATACTTGCGCGCCCCACGTTCCAGACCCTGCGCGAGAAGCTTGATCCCCGGAAACACAACGGCGCGATTCTGCTGGGCCTAAACGGCGTGACCGTCAAGAGCCATGGCGGCACCGATGCGCTGGGGTTCGCGCACTCTATCGACGTGGCGTACGATATGGTGCGTGGTGACGTTAATCAGCACATCCTTGCGGCCATCAAGGAGATTGGAGAAGCTGCACCGGCCTAGCGGAATTCGTGCTAGAGAGTAATTCAGTTACATCAGTATCAAGTCCACGTCCAATACCTGTCCTTGAATTCAATAAGTTTAACTTTTCCCATTGGGAACCCTGGCGCCGAATGTCTCGGTATTTAGCATTGACATTAGCATTAACTGATGGATAGATTAGACGTTGGGTTCGACGGGGGTGCGCATGCGCAAGGGAACATTGACCCGCGCTGGCCTGGCCCGGGAAATATTCGAACAGCTCGGGGTTTCCCAACAACTCGCCTCCACCCTCGTGGATCGGGTATTCGAAGAGATTGCTGAGCGTCTGGCCGATGGCGAAGTGGTCAGAATTCGCAACTTCGGCCGGTTTATCTTACACCGGAAGGGGATGCGGTTGGGACGAAACCCCAACACGCAAGTCGAGGCTGTCATCAAGCCTCGACGGGTAGTCAGTTTCCGATCCTCGAACAACTTGAAGCGACGAGTCAATTCCGCGCCGCGGCACAAGTGAGGTGTCAGGCGAATCCGACCCTCACACCGAGCCCGCGGGTCGGCCTGCAGGCGGCACCATGAAACCAGATCCGGCAAAGGCGGAACAACCGCCGAGTTCACCGGTATCCGAACCTGGACGGCTTGATTTCCGAAGTACAGCGCTTCGTGAAATCGGAGACGTGGCCACTGAACTCGACGTTCCGCAGCATGTGCTCCGCTACTGGGAAGACAAGTTTCCGGTCCTGAAGCCCCGGCGGGTCGGTGGCGGGCGTCGCCGCTACAGCCCCAAGGACGTGGCCCTCCTCAGGGGCATCAAGCGTCTCCTGCACGAGCGCCACCTCACTATCGACGGCGCGCAAAAGGCGTTGCGTGAGGAAGGGATTGACGCCGTACGGTACCCGGGGGCGGTCACCATGGATCCGGAACTCCGGAAACGATTGCGCAAGCTTCGTGAGGACCTGCTGGCGGCGCGCGCGGATCTCGCCGCCACCTAGCGAACCAGCAATTTCCTGCCCATGTCGACCACTTCCATCCGTCTCGGGGACGACGGACGCGTGACCCCAAGCGCGCAGGCTGGCCGGGCCGCCATGCGGTCCATCCACGCTTGCAGATGCTCGAGGTTCTCGACATCCGGGCTTCCCGACCAGTTGTAGCGGCGTATCCGCGGCCACGTCGCGATATCGGCGATCGAGTACGCGCTGCACAACCGTTCACGACCCCGAAGCCGTCGGTCCAGGACCCGGTACAGGCGGGCGGTTTCGTTCCGGTATTGCCCCACCGCTGCAGCGAGTCTCGGTCGAAATAGCGGTGAAACACGGTTACCTGCCCCTGCATCGGCCCGACGCCGCCCATCTGGAACATCAGCCACTGCAGTACCTCAGAGCGCCCCTTCACGTCCGACGGCATGAGCTTCCCCGTCTTCTCGGCCAGATAGATGAGGATCGCACCGGACTCGAAGACCGCCAGATCGCCGGCATCCCGATCGACGATGGCCGGAATGCGGCCGTCGGGACTGATCCTGAGGAACCAGTCCTCCCGCTGCTCGTTCGCGCAGATCCAAGGCGTGGAGGTCATAGGGAAGCCCCAGTTCCTCCAGCTCGATGCTCGCCTTGTAGCCGTTCGGCGTGGCTGCCGTATACAAGTCAATCGTGGGACTATCGGAGCCGGTGGTCGGAATTCTACGTCGATGTCGTGACGCCGCAGGTCATCAGCATGGGCTTGGCAGCATTGGCCAGCGCTTGTCGGACCATTTGAGCGCTTCGCTCAGTCTTCCCTGACTGCAGCGAGTTCGCGTGAGCGGGCAGCGGCGGCAGCCACGGCCTGTTCCACCCGTGACGCCCATTGCTGCTCGTCGTCCATCAGCACGCGAAGTGCGGCTGCCGTGGTACCGCCCGGACTCGTCACGTCGGCCCGGAGCTTGGCAGGGTCATCGTCGGTCGCGGCCATCAGCGCTGCCGCGCCGGCCACCGTCTCCCGAGCCAAGCTGCGCGCAAGACCCGACGGCAGCCCGGCCCGCTCGCCCGCCTTCGCCATCGCTTCGGTCAGGAGGAATACATAGGCCGGCCCGCTCCCCGAGAGCGCCGTGACCGCGTCCATCAACGTCTCATCCTCGATCCAGTGAACGGCGCCGACCGCGCCGAGCAGCCGACCGGCGCATTCCCGAATACCCGCGTCCACGTGGTCATTCGGAACTGCCACGCTCACCCCCTGCCCCACCGACGCCGGCAAGTTGGGCATCGCTCGCACGATCGGGACCGTATCACCGACACCGCGCGCAAGCGTCCGCAGGTCCTTTCCGGCGGCGATGGAAACAGCACAACTGGCGGTACAGTGCGCGCGGTAGGCAGGCAGGACCTGATCCAAGATCTGCGGTTTGACGGCAAACACCACGGCGTCGCCGGACCATGCCGCCGGTACGACAGGGCTCACGGGTACCCCGTGCGCAGACTCCGCTTGGCTGCGACGGTCTTCGTCGGGCTCGACAACCGTGATTGCGGCGGGGTCCGTGATCGACTGTCCCAGCCAGCCACGAAGCATGGCCGAGCCCATGCGGCCGGACCCGACGAGCAGGACCCGAAGTGCCTCCGCAGGCAAGGTCAAGGTTTGACCGGCGCGCCAGGAATCACGACGAGGACTCTCCCGCCTTCCTGGTCGTGCTGCGTCGTCTGGTCGTCCGTTTTCGCCCGCCGGTTTCAAGCCCTGCGATTCGCTCGGCCAATCGTTCGCTTTCCAGGCGTGCGTTCTCGGCTAGCTCGCGAACCGCGTCGAACTCCTCGCGAGGCACCAATCCCAGCCGGTCGAGCAGCCGGTCCCGCGCGGGCAGTCCGCGGCAGGCCGCTTCCCTGCCGATCTGACGACAAGTCCGCACAGCCCCCCTGGTGAGCCGAAACAGGTCGGATGCAATCCGCCGGGACGTGGCCATCGACGTGTCTCTCCCCGAAGTGTGCCGCTAGTATACGGATCAGCATTGATCTTCCATCTACGCTGCGCCCGACAAGACTTCCCGACATGCCGTTCCCCGACATCGATCCGGTGGCCTTTGCCATCGGTCCGCTGACCGTCCGCTGGTACGCCCTCGCGTACATCGCCGGCATCCTTCTCGGATGGCGCCTCCTGTCGCAATCCATTCATAGGTTTCCTGCCAATGCGACGCCGAAGGATGTCGCTGACTTCGTCCTCTGGACGATCCTCGGGATCATCGTGGGCGGCCGCCTCGGATACCTGCTGTTTTACGGTCACGAGATCCTCGCCGGTGATCCCGCTGCCGCTTTCGCTATCTGGGAGGGAGGCATGTCCTTCCACGGAGGCCTCGCCGGAAGTGCGGGCGCAGCCTGGCTCTTCTGTCGCATCCGTGGCCTCGGGTTCGCTTCATTCTGCGACGCGATTGCCTGCGTCATCCCAATAGGCCTTTTCTTCGGGCGGGTCGCCAATTTTGTGAACGGAGAACTGTGGGGCCGGCCCACCGAGCTCCCGTGGGGCGTTGTGTTTCCGGGGGCAGGCTCCGATCCCCGCCATCCGAGCCAGCTATACGAAGCCGCCCTGGAAGGGGTTGTCCTGTTCCTCGTGCTCCGTTTCCTGGCTACGCGAACGCCGATGGTCCACCGCCCCGGCGCCCTGGCCGGCGTATTCCTCGCAGGCTATGCGTGCTCTCGCATCCTCGTGGAATTCGTTCGAGAACCGGATGCCCACCTGGGTTATTTGGCAGGTCCGCTGACGATGGGCATGGTGCTGTCGATCCCGGTCCTGGTCATCGGCGCGACCGTGTGGGCGCGGGCCTATCGCCGGCCCGGACCGTGACCCTGCGGGACGTCCTGATCCGCCGGATCCGCCGCGACGGCGCGCTGACGATTGCCGACTTCATGACCACGGTCCTGCTGCATCCGGAGCTGGGCTACTACGCCCGCCGCACTCCGATCGGCGAAGCGGGTGATTACACGACCGCACCGGAAATCCACCAGATGTTCGGCGAGATGATCGCGGGCTGGCTGATCGACTACTGGCACCGTTCCGGAAGCCCCGAACCGCTTCTCCTCGTCGAGCTCGGCCCCGGCAGGGGTACGCTCGTGCAGGACATCCTGCGGACCGCCGACACCGTGGCGCCCTCGTTCGCCCGTGCCGCCAGCATCTGGTTCGTGGAGACCTCACCCAGACTGCGTGGCGCGCAGGCCGCTGCCGTTCCTGATGCTCGTTTTGCCATCGAACTCGCCTCGGTTCCGCAGGCGTTCTCACTGGTCGTGGCCAATGAGTTCTTCGACGCACTGCCCATTCATCAGTACGTCAAAACCGGCACGCACTGGCGCGAACGGACGGTCACCTGGGACGAATCAGGAGCCCGTTTCATCTTCGCGCTTGCCCCTCGCCGCTCGCCCATCACGAGTCGGCTGCCGGAGTCAGCGGGCGAAGGCGAGGTCGTGGAGATTTCGCCCGTCGCCCAAGCGGTCGTTGCCGATCTTGCCGCCCGTGCCGTAAGCGACGGCGGCGCCAGCCTGATTGTCGACTACGCGCGCGATTGGGAGGAGCCATTCGGAACCCTGCAGGCGGTCCGGTCGCACCGGCGGGTGGACCCGCTGGACGACCCCGGCTCGGCGGACCTGTCCTCCCGGGTGGATTTCCAGGCGCTGGCGGCTACGGCGCGCACGGGCGGTGCCTGCGTGCATGGTCCTCGGAAGCAGGGCGAGTTCCTTGAAGCCATCGGCATCCGGCAGCGCGCGCAACGGCTGGCTGCAATGCAGGCCGTGGCAAGCGCCGGCATCGAGACCGCCCTTCACCGTCTTGTTCACCCTGAGGGCATGGGGTCCCGCTTCCACGCCATGTCGGTGGCCTGCCCGAACGGCCCGAACCCGGCGGGGTTCGCATAGTGAAGCGAGTAGAGGCGCTCCAGTCCCCGGCGTTCAAGGACTGCCCGGTGCGGCACGGTTTCCTGACCCGCCGCGGCGGTGTATCCGACGGCCCGTTCCGGTCCCTCAACTGTGGGTTCGGATCCAATGACGTGCGTGCACGGGTTTCCGAGAATCGCCGCCGGGCGGTTGCCGCCGCGGGCCTGGGAAACGCACCCCTGGTAACCCCTTATCAAGTCCACGGCACCCGCGTCATCATCGCCGGGCCCGAGCCGACGCCCGCGCAACGGGCGGACGCAGTCGTGACGACGGAGCCGGGGGTCGCGGTCGGCATCCTGACTGCGGATTGTGCTCCGGTCCTGTTCGCCGATCCGGTCGCCGGCGTGGTTGGCGCCGCCCATGCCGGATGGAAGGGTGCGCTGGCCGGCGTACTGCCGGCAGCCGTCGATCGGATGGAACGGCTTGGCGCCAAGCGCGAGCGCGTGGTCGCCGCGATCGGGCCGGCAATCGCCCAAGCCAGCTACGAGGTGGATCCTCCGTTCGCCGAGCCCTTCCTGCGAGACGACCCGGCCGGCGAGTCGCTGTTTCGACGAGCAGGCGCGAAGCTTCTGTTCGACCTGCCTGGATACGCGGTCCGTTGCCTGGAAAAAGCAGGGATTGGCATCGTCGATGTCCTCGACCGCGACACCGCCGGCGAACCGGACAGCTTCTTCAGTTACCGCCGGAACTTCCGGGCCGGGGAACCGCGCTACGGGCGATTGCTCTCACTCATCGGCATCGCAGCCTAGCGAGGTCGGCTGCGGTCCGGGCGCGACGCGACGCGGCGCTGTACCGCCGCTTCAAGGGCGGGGGATTTCCTGGAGGTACGTGGTCATGCGCCGCGGGCAACCGGGGAAGCCGGCACGATCATCCTGACCGCGCCATTGCGGATGGTTAGCGGAGACTCGCGTAGTAGTGTGACAGCGCGAGAATTTCGTCATCGGTCAGGTCGCCCATGACGAAGCCTTTCCCGCGGGCAGCCGGGCTGGTACGGCCGCCGTCCCGGTAGGCGGTGCTCGCCGCAACGAGGTAGTCGACGCTCTGGCCGGCGAGACGGGGTGCGCCGATCCCGCCCTCGCCCGAGCGGCGGTGGCACGAACTGCATGATGCGCGGGCCTTCCTGCTGCCAGCCTTTGCAAGATCGCTGTCGACCGGGCGCTCGCTCGCGATCCAGGGTTGCTCGGAAAACCAGGCAGCAAGCATGTCGAGGGTTGCATCGTCGAGCCCCTGGGCCGCCTGCTGCATCTCCTCATGCAGGCGCTCACCCGAGCGATAGTCCGCCATTGCCGCCAGGACGTGCTTCTTGCGAAGCCCCGCGACGAGTGGCGTGACGGCGTCGGCAGCAAGCCCGTCGGCTGCATGACAGGCGAGACACGGCGCCACCCCCTCCGGAGCCTCGGCCGCGTGCACCGGCAATACGAAGACGAAAAACGTCAACGCGATCAGAGGGATACGCAGGGGCTTCGACATGATCGTCAGCATCATTCGAACATAGCGCATGCGCGACAGCCGCGGAACCGACCTCAGTTCGCCGGACGCTTGGCCTTGGAGAAAAGCCGAAAGAAGTTGTCAGTCGTGGCCTCGGCCAGACGCGACGGATCGATTTGCCGCAGCTCCGCGATCGCCGCCGCCGTGCGCGCGACAAACGCGGGTTCGCACCGCTTGCCTCGGTGCGGCACGGGTGCCAGAAACGGTGCGTCCGTTTCCACGAGCAATCGATCAAGCGGGACGTCGCGGGCCGCGGCGTGCACGTTCTCCGCCTTCTTGAAGGTCACGATGCCGGAAATGGAGATCAGGAATCCGATGTCCAATGCGGCGCGCGCCAACTCCGGGCCGGCCGTAAAGCAGTGAATGAGTCCGGGAAACGGACCCGCCTCGTACTCCTCCCTGAGCACCGCCACGATGTCGTCGTCCGCATCGCGGGCGTGCACGATCAACGGCAGCCCGGTCCTGCGGCTGGCCTCGATGTGGTTCCTGAAGCTCTCCTGCTGCCGCTCGCGCGGACTGTGCTCGTAGTAGTAGTCAAGGCCGGTCTCCCCCACCCCGATCACGTCCGGGTGGTCCGACAACGCCACGATTCGATCCGGCGACACGTCTTCCTCGGTCGCGGCCTCGTGCGGATGCAGACCTACCGAGCACCAGATGTCGGGATCCCGGGACGCCACGTCGAGGATGGCATCCACCGTTGCCAGACGGGTCGAAATGGTCTGGAGTGTTCGCACCCCCGCCGCTCGCGCGCGCTCCAGCATGGCCGGAAAGTCGTCCGCGAAGGCAGGGAAATCAAGATGGCAGTGGCTGTCAACCAGCATCGGCTTCGACCTTGGACGCTAGGCGCGGAAAGACGGGACTTGGCGGGGCCAGCGGCGTCCCCGGGGCGGGGCCACGGCCGGCGTCCCCGAACTGGCGCTGATCGGCCGGTACGCCGAGCTGATCCAGGATTGCCGCTGCGCCGGTCGGCACGAACGGCTGCGAAAAGATGGCGACTCGCCGGAGGACCTCCAGCAACACGCTCAGCACGGTCCGGCACCGATCGAGATCCGTGCGGGCAAGGACCCACGGCGCCGCATGATCGATGTAGGCATTCGCCGCCCGGATCACGTCCCACAGCGCTCGCAGGGCGGCATGCATTTGCTGCGTTTCCATCAATGATCGCAGTTCAGCCCCGAGACCCGCAGCCGCCTGCAGCAGGGTGTCGTCCTCCGGCGTCGCCGCGCCGCGCTCCGGGACGGCGGCCTCGCAGTTGCGCTGCACCAGCGTCAGGACCCGTTGCACCAGATTTCCGAAGTCGTTCGCAAGGTCTGCATTCGCGCGGTGTATCATCGCCGCCCTGGAATAATCGCCGTCATTCCCGAAGGGTACCTCGCGAAGCAGGAAGTAGCGGACCTGATCCAACCCGTACTCCTTCACGAGTTCGAACGGGTCGACCACGTTGCCGACCGATTTCGACATCTTCTGACCTTCCACGGTCCACCACCCGTGCGCGAACACTCGTCTCGGCGGGGCGACTCCGGCAGCCAGCAGCATGGCCGGCCAGTAGACGGCATGAAAACGGACGATGTCCTTTCCGACGACGTGGACATCGGCAGGCCAGAACTGGTTGTACGTGTCCGAATCCTCGTCCGGGAAGCCGGCCGAAGTCAGGTAGTTGGTGAGCGCATCCACCCACACGTAAATGACGTGATCGGGATCGTCGGGAACCGGCACGCCCCAGCGAAAGCTGGTCCGGGATACCGAAAGGTCGTCAAGACCGCCTTCCACGAAGCGCACGACCTCGTTCCGGCGGGATTCGGGCCCAATGAAATCGGGGTGCTCCGCGTACCACCGAAGCAGCGGTTCCTGCCAGCGCGAAAGGCGAAAGAAGTAGCTCGATTCGGCAACCCACTCGACCGGCGCCCCGCTTGCCGCCCGGAACGAACCGTCCGGCTGGCGAATCAGCTCGCTCTCCGCGAGATAGGCCTCGTCCCGAACCGAGTACCAGCCTTCGTACTTGCCCGCGTAGATCTCATCGCGCTGGACCAGCCGGCGCCAGATCTCCTGAACCGACCGGTAGTGACGCTCTTCGGTCGTCCGGATGAAATCGTTCGGCGTAGCCCCCACGGCCTCGACGAGAGACCGGAAGCGCTCGGACACCCGATCCGTAAACGCGCCGGGATCCAGCCCCGCGGCTACCGCGGATTTCGCCACCTTCTGGCCGTGCTCGTCGGTCCCGGTCGTGAACCGGACGTCCCGTCCGTCCAAGCGCATGAACCGGGCCAGCGCGTCGCATGCCACCGTGGTGTACGCGTGCCCCAGATGCGGCACGTCGTTCACGTAGTAAATCGGGGTTGTCAGGTAAAAGCGCGACGGCTTCGGCGAGGCGTCCACAGTGTTCCCCCGCTCAAGCGCCGCGCGCCAGACGGCGGCTGGCGAACAACACGTCCAGTACGGCTTGCTTGCGGTCAAGGTGCGCGTGTATCGCGGTGTCCGCAATCCGCCCGACATCGTTCCACAAGGACAGCACCCCCGCAAGGCCTGCCGCCGTGCTGTAGCTGCGCTGCACTTCTCCCTCTCCGTCCACGATGTCGTCCCCGACCGCTTCGTCACCCGCAACGATGCGGATTGCGGCGCGGTACACCCAGATCTTGAACATGGCGGTGAACGTCGGGAACCGTTCCGAGCCCGGCCGTCGGGCAAAGCGATCGCTGAACGCATGCGCGGCCGGAACGTCGAGTGCGGGCAATGTGCGGCAAAATCCCGTGATCTCGCCGAACAGGGTCAACGCCTCGGCTTCGGCGAACGTCAGGGCGAGTCCGGGCGCACCGTTGGCGAGATGCGCCAAGCCTGACCGCTGGGCGGCATCCTGATCGGGCAGCAGCCGCTCCAGCACCTCGTTGCATTCGTCGTGCGCCAGGCCCGCGAAAGGGAGCCAGCGGCACCGGGAGCGGATCGTCGCCGGAACCGATCGCACCCGATGGGCAATCAGGAACAGCAGCGCCCGCGGCGGCGGCTCCTCGACGATCTTGAGCAAGGCGTTGACGCCGTGGAGGTTCAGGTCGTCGAGTGCGTCCACGATGGCCACGCGCCAGCCCGCTTCCGCTGAGGTGAGACCGAAGAAATGACGCAGCTCGCGAACGGTCTCGACCGGGATCGTCCGTGTCCCGCCGGCGTCCCCGGCCCGCTCGATCGCGAGCAGATCCCCGTGACTCCCCGCCCACACCCGCCGCTTGACGGGATGATCGGTCGCTTCGATCGGCGCCAGCGACCGGTCTTCGCCCCGTCCGGCCAGCACCTGGATCGCCGCCTGATAGGAGAACGTCGCCTTGCCGACACCCCTCGGCCCGACGAGCAGCCATGCGTGTGGAACCCGACCGCCGGCCCACGATGCGCGGAAGGCTTCCCGGGCCCGGTCGTGGCCAACCAGTTCCGGGGCGCGGCGGGGGTGCAGCGGATCCACCGCGTAGCCGGGCTCAGCGTTCGCCATCATCCACGTCCAGCCGCTCGGCGATCACCGACCAGATCTGTGCCGCGACCTCGTCCTGGGGTTCGGTGGTGTCCACGACGACGCAGCGATCCGGCACTACCGACGCATGGTCGAGAAACCCTTCGCGTATCCGTTGCCGCAGCTCCCGGTCGGTCTCCTCGTACCGGGTCCGCAGTCCTCCGCCTTCCAGGCTGCGCCCCTCGATCCGGGCATTGGCCGTGTCCACGTCAACATCGCAGACCACGGTGAGATCCGGCATCAGCTCGCCCACCGAGTATTGCGTCACCATTTGCAGGAACCTGTTGGAGACTTCACGCCCGGCGCCCTGATACGCAAACATCGAGTCAACGAACCGGTCCGACACTACCCACGATCCGCGTCTAAGGGCGGGCTTGATCACGCGTCGACAATGATCGGTCCGCGCAGCCGACAGCAGGAACGTTTCGGTGATGGCGTCCCAGCTTTCGAGGACCCCTCTGTTAAGGAGCGCGCGAATCGCCTCGGCCCCTTCGCTTCCACCCGGTTCGCGTGTCCGGACGACCGGGATTCCGCACGATTCGAGACGGTCCGCAACGAGACGTGCGTGGACCGTCTTCCCGCTGCCATCAATTCCCTCGAAGCTGATGAAAGCAGCGCGCCGGGCAGCGGAGCGGACTATGGAGGGCCCCAGATCAGGAACCCGGCGGCCCGGACCATCCGCATGAAGAGGCCCACCTCAGGAACGGGGGTAGCCGCCACCAGCGGGTACTCCGTAGGCGCCTGCATTGGATTGCTGACTACCAGGGAGGCGACCTGGGTCCCGGCCGCGATCGGCGCAGTTACCGGGCCCTCATACCGGATAAAGAACTCGGTGTCGTTGCGCCCGGACCCCCTCGGCAAGGTCGCCGCCAGCCTCGTTGCCGACGCCACCGGGACTTCCAGGTCCCGGCCGCCGGCCACGGACACCGCACCAATGACCTCGCCGGCATCCGCCAAGTGGACCGCCTCGGTCTGCGCAAACGCCAGCTCCAACAGGCGTGTCGCCTCAGACACGCGCTGTCGCGGCGAGTTCATGCCGTTCAGCACCAGCACCAGGCGCCGACCATTTCGAAGCGCAGAAGCGGTGAGGCCGTATCCGGCTGCCTTCGTGTAGCCGGTCTTCATTCCCTCCGCCCCCATGTTCCGGTACAGCAGCGGATTGCGGTTCTGCTGCTTGATACCGCCGTAGGTGTACTCGGTCTCTGAAAACAGGGGGAAGTATTCCGGGAAGTGGTCGACAATCAGAATGGTCAGGAGGGCGAGGTCGCGGGGTGACATCACGTGGTTCGGGTCCGGCCAGCCCGTGGAATTGGTGAAATGGCTGTTCTGCAGGCCAAGTTCGCGCGCACGGTGATTCATCAGGCTCGCGAAACCGCTCTCGGTCCCGCCGATCCCCTCCGCCAGGACAATGCTCGCGTCGTTCCCCGACTGGACGATCACGCCGCGCAGCAGGTCGATGACCGGCACCATCGTGTCGACTTCCACGAACATCTTGGACCCGCCCTTTTGCCAGGCCTCCCGGCTCACGGGCAGTTCGGTGTCCATCGAGAGGCGGCCGTCCTTGAGTGCCTCGAACGTCATGTACACGGTCATCAGCTTGCTCATCGACGCCGGCGGCATTGGCTGATCGGCCCCCTTCGCCAGCAGGACCGTGCCCGTCTCGGCGTCGATCAGGTATCCCTGCGGTGCGCTTGTCGTGAACTCGACCGCGCCGGCGGGAGCTGGCAGAGCCCACGCGAAGACGGCAACAACTCCAGCGAGCGTCACAAGCCGACCGCGACCAGTACGCGAGTGAGGATTCATGTAGCACCCCGAGGACTGATGCATGACAGCAGCGCATCAGTGTACCACGCGGATACCCCATATCCGGTAGTCATCATTCGGCGAACGCACAAGCAGGGCGGCCACGTCTGCTTGCCGTCGTCCCGGACCTGACCTATCGTGCGAACTCATGGGCGAAGCTGCATCCACCGTTCCCGTAGCTCGCCGCCATCTCCTTGGAATTGAGGAGATGAGCCGCACCGAGATCGTCCACCTCATTGATCGGGCAGACCTCATCGCGGATTGCCTAGCCCGGGACAATCGTCCGCCCGACCCGCTGCCCGGCCACCTGCTGATCAGCCTGTTCTTCGAGAATTCGACCCGCACCCGGGCGTCGTTCCAGATTGCAGGTCAGCATCTCGGCTTCAGCGTCGTGGACATGTCGCTCGCGACCAGTTCGACCGGCAAGGGGGAGACCCTGCTGGACACGGCGATGACGCTCAACGCCATGCGCCCCGACGTGCTCGTCGTGCGCCACGCTATGAGCGGGGTGCCCCATCTCCTTAGTCACAAGGTCAACTGCGCGGTGATCAACGCCGGTGACGGGAACCACGAGCACCCCACCCAAGCCCTGACCGACGCCCTGACGATCCGGCGGCGCAAGGGCACTCTCGAGGGGCTAACCGTCGCCATCTGCGGCGACATCATGCACAGCCGGGTGGCGCGCTCGAACATGCGCCTGCTCACCATCATGGGATCGACGGTCCGCGTCGTGGCCCCGGCGACGCTCATGCCTCCCGGCATCGAAGCGTTCGGCGCCCTGCCGTTCGAATCGATGGCCGAGGGGCTGGAAGGGGCCGACGTCGTCATGATGCTCCGCTTGCAGCTCGAACGCATGCACGGCTCGCTCGTCCCGTCCACCCGCGAATACTTCCGGTTTTTCGGCCTGGATTCGGACAAGTTGCGCGCGGCCAAGGACGATGCCGTGATCATGCACCCCGGCCCGATCAATCGCGGGACCGAACTCGACAGCGTGCTGGCGGATGACATCGGCCGTTCGCTCATTCTTGAGCAGGTGGCGCACGGAGTCGCGGTACGAATCGCCGTGCTCGAAGCGCTGGTCCAGAACGCGGCAGCGGGAGTCCCCGGCTGATGGTCGGCAAGCGCTTCCGCGCCCCACCGCGGCGAACGGCCTATACCGGGGGCCGTCTCGTGGATCCGGCGTCAGGGCTGGACGCACAGGGCGGGCTGCTCACCGAAGGCAAGCAGATCATCGATGTCGGACCCGGGTTGTTCACCGACGGCGCACCCGAGGATGCGGTCCACGTCGACTGCACGGGCCTCGTGCTGGCGCCGGGCCTGATCGATACGCGCGCCCATCTCCGGGAGCCCGGCGCCGAGCACAAGGAAACCCTGTTCACGGCCAGCCGTTCGGCGGCGGTCGGCGGCATTACCAGCATCCTGTGTACGCCGGATACCGACCCGGTCATCGACGGCGTAGCCGAGGTGGAGTTCATCAGCCGGCGGGCGCGCGAGACCAGCCTCGTCAAGGTTTTTGCGATGGCGGCCATCACGGTCGGCAGTCGTGGCGAGGCACTGACCGAGATGGGCCTGCTGGCCGAGAACGGCGTGCCCGCGTTCACCGATGCCAATCGTGCTGTCGAGAACGCCAGCCTGATGTTCCGGGCGCTCAAGTATGCGCGCTCGCTCGACCTGCTGCTCGTTCAGCACCCGGAACACCCTGCCCTAGCGGGAAACGGCACCATGAACGCGGGCGTTCTCGCCACGCGGCTTGGCCTGCCCAGCCGTCCGCCTATCGCGGAAATGATCCTGATCGAGCGTGATCTGAGGCTGGCCGAAGCGGCGGGGTCGCGCATTCACTTCCCGCTTCTCTCGACCCGTGGCGCGGTGGAAGCGGTCGCGGCCGCCAAAGCACGGGGCGTGGCGGTCACGGCCGGAACGGCGCCGCACTACTTCGCGCTTACCCAGAACGAGGTTGAGGGCTGGCGAACCTTCGCCAAGGTGTCGCCACCGCTGCGCTCCGAAGCCGACCGGTCCGCCGTCGCCGAGGCCGTCGTGAACGGCGTGATCGATGTCATCGCGAGCGACCACTCGCCCCACCATGAGGACAGCAAGCGTCAGCCATTCGAGCAGGCCGACTTTGGAATGGCCGCGCTGGAGACCGTGCTGCCGTTGGCTCTGGAATTCGTGCATTCGGGTCAGCTGCCGCTGATCGAGCTGCTCCGGCGGGTCACCTGGAGCCCCGCCTCCATCTTCGGCGTCCCGGGCGGGCGCCTGGCTCCCGGCGAGCCCGCCGACCTCGTCCTCCTGGACCTTGATTACGCCTGGGTCCTGGACGCCAAGGAATTTCGAAGCAAGTCCCAGAACGCGCCATATACCGCGCATCCGGTTCGCGGCCGGGCGATCCGAACGGTTGTCGACGGACGCACGGTCTTCGGCGAAGGACCATGATCCCGGACCTAGTGCTGGGCACGGGACAGATCGTGTACTGGGCGACCGTACTGGTCCCGGCCTACCTGCTTGGCTCGATACCGTTCGGTCTGATCCTGGGCCGGCTGGCGGGCGTCGGTGATGTACGGCGGCGCGGGTCGGGCAACATCGGCGCCACCAACGTGCTCCGTACCGGACGGCGCGGCCTGGCCCTCGCGACGCTCGTCCTGGACGCCGCGAAAGGAACGCTGGCCGTCGTACTGGCCTTGCGGTTCGGGCCCGAACCCGCAGGCTGGGCGGCGCTTGCCGCCGTCAGTGGACACATGTTTCCCGTGTGGCTTGGCTTTCGCGGCGGCAAGGGAGTTGCCACCACGTTTGGCGCGCTGCTGGCCTTGACGTGGCCGGTAGCGCTCGTGTCAGGAGTCGGATGGGTCGCGCTTGTGGCGATCTTCCGGAGGTCCTCCGTCGGGGCGCTCGGCGCGCTGGTCGTTGGCGCTCCCCTCCTTCTTTGGGGCCTGCTGGAACTGCAGCGGGCTGGTCACCTGCCGATCGGACTTCCCGGCGATCCTGCGCACTTGCCCTCCCTGATCTTGATCGCACTGCTCATTACCTTCCGCCATCATGCCAACGTGCGTCGATTGCTAAAGGGTACGGAGCCGGAGATCGACCTCGGTCGCGGAACCCACGACGAACCAGGACCCAGATGAGGGACTCCGCGGGCAAACGGTGCCCCGCGCACTCGCGCCGATGGAGACGGGTAGCCGGTGCACCGCCCCAGCCCACCCGGACCGACGCATTGACGACGCTCTATGGGCGGGGCCCGGATGAGTCCGAGATTCCCGTGAAGTCTCCGACTTCGCGGCTTGCCGGCCAGCGGAATCGGGGTTGAAACGCGGGCAGATTCCGGAGTCGGAGAGCCAGCGGCCTAAATCGGCTTGGCGCTTGAACAGTCGCCCTACCGCGATCAGTCCAACATGCTTACGGATGCCGCCGAGTGATCTACGAACGCGCGAACTCCTGCAGCGGACCGATGTCGTGATTGTCCGCGGCCCGAAGGGCGGCGATGTATCTCGTCCGCATTTCGCTGATGTCGGTCAGATGCTGTCTGCCCCATGTAAACGGCTCCTGGCCGAGCCGGGCTGCCACCAAATCTCCCATCAGGCGCGTCGTTCGGCCATTGCCATTGGGAAACGGATGGATCGCGACCAGCCGGTGATGCAGCCGCACTGCAATCTCGTCGGGCGGGAATGTTTCGTGTTCAGTCCAGTAACGAGCGTCGTCGAACGCCATTCTTAGTTCGACGGGGATCCGTACCGGCTCGATACCGATGTTCCGCTCGGTCATGCGAAACTCGCCGGCCCAGGCCCAGACGTCACCGAACAGGCGCTTGTGAAGCTGCCGAAGGAATTTCTCCTCAAGCAGGTCGCGTCGGCGAACGCGCCAAGCCCATACTGTGCCCGCCGCGACGTTCGTTTGCTCCGCCTCGTTCAGATCTCGCCGATAGGTGATCCAGCTCTGGAGAAGACCTTCGCGCTCTCGCGGCTCAAGAGGGGTGGTATGCGCTGGCTCATCGAAGAGATCGTTCAAGCATCCTCCCAGAGATCACGTTCTCGAAGGTGTTGGCGAATATAGTTTTCGAGTTGTCCTTCGCGTTCTTCCGGAGACAGGCCTTGGGCTTCAAGATCCATCGAATGCGCGATCCGGACGAGTTCTTTGCGTGCGATCTCGCGGGCGTTTCGTTGAACCAGTTCTTCCAGCGAAGACTTCGGAATGAGGGCGTACACGGCCACGCAGTCCAGCGCCTCTGCCACCCTGCGGAGCGTCGTGAGCTGGATGGTTCCAGCGGCCTCCGATTTCTCGATGTCTGCGACGCTTTGGGCTTTCACGCCCATGCGTCGGCCAAGTTGAGCGCCGGACATGCCCAAAGCATCGCGTATCGCCCTGATCCAGCCTTTCGGTGGAGGTTGGTAGCGGGACTCCGGCTTCATGGACGAAAAGCGTTGATCCAAGCGTTGGCGCGCAATGGCTCTTGTGCCGGTTTTCATAACGTCAAGGCCTGTTTGTTATCGGCAAGCAATCAGGCTATAGCCTGTCAGTTCGTGATTGTCAATAAGGCCAAGGCCTGACTATCGGTCGTGGTGCGAGCCTGCAGGTCATACTCTGAGTCGGGTTTCTGACGTTGGTGTCGAACAACGGTCTCGTCTACGCAGGACACGGCCACCGTGGCTGGTGTTGCCAAGCTACTCGAGAAAACTGAACCTCTAGCCATACCGACCAAACGCAACGACCCACGATTTGGGCAGCTTGCGGACGGTAGGTTCGAAGACCACGACCGAAAAAACAGGAGCAATCGCGATTTCGAACACCGCGAGCGCGGCCCTGAATGTTCTCATCGCGCGGGTCCGATAAGGCAGCCCTGCCGGGCCCATCACACTTACCGCTCGAATCCCTGTCAAAAATGAATTTCACGATATTGTAAGACAACGGATTTTGGGTTATCAAACACCTCGATAAGACTTGTAAGTTCTCACCTCTGATGTTGGGTTCGTGCGCGGACGTACGTTCGTGTTCTGCCACGATTTGCCGATTCGAGACAAATCCTTCTGGGCCTCAAGCCTGCGACTCGGAAGCATCACTGCCGTGCAACGCATCGATCTCTGCGGCGGTGCTGGCAGCCATGTCCGTCACTGTGGTCGCCAGTACCTCGAAGTCGTCGGCCCCGCAGCATTGCGCGAGCACGGCCTTGGCCCGGGTGCCGAGCGCATCGATCTCGGCATTGGCACCCGCAACAAGGCGGACAGCCCCCTGCAGATTTCGCCACAGGTTGGCAGCCTCGGCCAACCGCTTCGCGGCTCCGTCGGCGATCCATCCGTGCGTGGCAGCAGTTTCGAAGACCGAAGCCGCGGTGGTGGCTGTGTCCGCGGGCATGTCTCGGAAGTGGAGCAATTGCAGCCATCGGGCGACGCGCTCCACATCGCCGAGGCCGCCCCGGCCACCGTCGATCGCTGACAGACTGGCTTCTCCGGCGTCCGTAGCTGGCTCGGCGAGCTCCGTGATCAGCTCTTCGCGTCCCCGGGAGCCGGACAGCGCCTCGCTCCGTGCTTCGGCGAACCGCCGCTCCAAGCCGGAACCGGGAGACTCGTAGACGCATCGCGCCCGGATCAGGTCGCGGAGCTCGTCGGTCGTGGCCCCCTCTCGGAAATGTCCCACGAAGCCGGCCAGCGACCACACGTCGCACCTGTTCCGGGCGGCCGGGATCGGCCCAAACAGCAGGCTGTCGACCGACAAGCCGTCTGTCGCCTCCAGAATCCGGCGACACAGCGAGTCGTAGTGATCCTGCTGTCCGCCCTCGTGCACGAACAAGAGATGGAGTTCCGCGCCAGGCGCGGCCTCCCTGCTCGCCAGGTCGTCCAAGACGACGGCTGCGAACCCGCCCCCGTCGCCCGGACCGTGCTGCTCGGCAAATTCATCCTGGACGGCCGCCAGCACGGCAGTCACAGCGGCATCCGCGACGTGCGAGTGGGCCGTTGCGGCTTCGATCGGCGACAGATTCCCGCGCAGGGTGTGAACGCCGATTTGAAATGCCTTGTCGTTTGCCCAGTTCCGAACCACTTCCGCGGCATCGCCGGCATCCTGGAACGGCGCCTCGGCGATTTGCGCGCGCATTTCCGGTACCCCGAACTCGCGCGTCCAGTAGATCCGGGTCAGGCCACGTCGGGCGATGGCTTCGCTTTCCGGGTCCGGTCCGAAGCCCGTGGGAAGATCGAGATCGGTGAACTCCCTGTCCTGGAGCGTGTCGAGCAACTCGGGATGGCGTTCGATCCGCCGTGCGAGCCGAGGCGCCGCGCCGAAGATCTCGACGATCGCGTCAAACGCTTCCGGACGCGCAGCGGAAACCGGGCTGTCGTAGGCGCTCCAGTCGTCAATTTCCGGATAGAAATGCGCGCGCCAGCGATCGACCAGAGGGTCCATGGTCTCGAACCAGCGCCGAGGACGCACCGCCAGATTGAACATCTTGGCGTAACTGCCAGGCAGCTGCGGCGATTCGTCTCCACCGTGATGCTGGAGCAGCGAGTAATGGCGGCTGGCCACGGCATGGTGATCCGGATGCCGCTGCATGTTGTAGAACATCCAGTTGCTGAAACGCCAATTGGCGCTCCAGGAATGGCGAGGCCGTACACGCTCGAACCGACCGGTCGAAAGCCGGATGCGACGCAGTCCGTAGTGCTGGATGTAGTTGCTGATCTTCATCGACAGAACCACGCCGAGGCAGAGGATGGCGAAGATCAGGATGGCCCAGGGACCGCCCATCCAGTAGATCAGCGCGTACCAGGCCGCAGTTTCGCCACCGTATCGCCAGAACGGGTTCGTGTAGTGCCAAACCGGCAGTCCGCGTCGCGCCAACCGCTCGCGAGCCACTCGCCATGCGCCGGTGATATTGCTGGCCAGCTCGCGCGGAAAGTAGTGCCAGAGACTCTGACCCTTCGGGGCCGAGCCGAGGTCGAGCGGCGTGCCCACCAGGGCGTGATGGATGTAGATGTGCTCGGTCGCGTAGTGCGGATACGAGGCCGAGGCGAGCAGGAACTCCCCAAGGCGTCGCTCCCACACGGTGCGCCGATGGACCAACTCGTGGCCGACGATGAACACCGCCTGTGCTTCCACGGCCAAGATGACCGCCATCGACACCGCTTCCCACGCGGCCAAGTGGTCGGCCAGGAGGATTTGCCAGAGACCAAACACGAGGGTCACGGGCCAAAGAAACGCCCACAACCAGACCGGCAAATTGTGCCAGAGCAACCGCCGCTCAGACGCCCTCGCCGGATCCATGTTCCGTTCGTCCACGCCCAGTGCGATGTCCAACGGACCCGCCAGCATGAAAAACACGAAACATGCGCCAATCCACCAGCCACCGAAGACGGCGGCATTGAATATCAGCGGAAAGATCGCCAACGGCAGAAGATGCGGAAGCGCATTCCACAATGACGGCACGACCGCGCCTCCTGGGGCCGGAGTCGCCTCGGTTGGCATACCCGGCTCGACAACGCTCTCAGCCATGGTGACCTCCTGCCTCAGTCCTTCGCGCCTGTCCCGACCTCCGCATTTTCGCGCAACAGGGCGGCGCTGGTAAAGCCAGTGGGATGGCGGCCCCGGACGGTACCCGCCGGTCAAGTCCAGATATAGCGCCGTGCCGACAGGCGGACCTAAACCGGCGGCCGGCGCCCGGCAGTCGATGGAATCCGGTAATCATCGGGAGAACGCTTCGGGGAGGCCGTGTCGAGCTACGGCGCCCGGCCTCGATGTAGATGAGGAATGCTCTCCGTGTCCGGCAGGGCCCGATGCGGAGTGCAAGCCGCGTGCGTTGTCCGTGTCGGTCCGAGTGACTGCAGATACCGGCGCAAGTCCTGCCCCAGGAGTGTGCCGGTGGAGGGATCGGGCCAGAGAGGCGACCCGACCGGTCCCGTCGGCTGGCAGTCAGTCGTGGCCCTGTTTCCAGATTTCGTAGGCCGACAAGGTCTCTTCATTGGGCGGGTACGTGCCGGGCACGGTGTCGCCGGCGCGGATTCGCTCTAGCACGAAGGTTTCCACCCGCTCCTGCTCGACGGCATCGGCCGCAACGCTCTCCACCATCGCGGTCGGGATGACCGCCACACCGTCGCCGTCGCAAACCAGCACATCGCCCGGAATGACCGCCACACCGCCACAGCCGATCGGCGTCTGCAGGTCACCCATCGCGAGCCCAGTGTTATTGGGTGGTGCCGCCCGCCCGCCGCACCACACCGGAAAGCCGGTCGCCACGACGGCTTCCGCATCCCTCACCGCGCTGTCCGTCACGCAGGCAGCGACGCCGCGCACTCGCAAGCGTTCCGCGAGGATGTCACCGAGTGTCCCGACGTTGCAATTTCCGAGACCGTCCATCACCAGGATTGCCCCGGCGGGACATTCCTCTATCGCGCGACGCTGCGGATTTTCCCTCGCGCCCAAGACGGCGGGGTCCGAGAGGTCCTCACGCATGGGGATGAACCTGACGGTATAAGCCTCGCCGGCCACACGCCCCTGTCCCTCCGCAAGCGGCGCAACGCCACGCATTGCCGTCGCGCGAATGCCGCGTTTGAGCAATTGCATCGTAATGGTTGCAGTCGAACAGGCGGTTAACGCAGCCCGCAGTTCAGCGTCCATTCCGCTGGTCTCCAGCATTGGCCCAGAAACATGCATGATTCAGCAGGAACGGACACGAAACAAGTCGGACGGCTTCGACACCCCACCAGTCTCTCGTCATGCCCCGATCGGTTCCTGACTGCCAGGACGATGTCCGTGGCATGGCAGGTGCACACCACGCGCACGCTTCCGCAAGGGCCTCAGCCGCCGGACCCGTCACGCAAGGTTGAGCTCACCGAGAGAGCCGGTTCCGAGTTCGAGGAGATCTTGGCTGAATTCGGACCAAGAACCATGGCAGGTCGCGTTCAGCGGCGGCGTTGGCGGCGCGTGCTCCCCGCGCTTCTCCGCCCGAACAACCGTTGGCGGCGCGACGACCCTGCCCCGCTCCTCCGAACGGGACGGGTTTCGCTCTTACTTGATCCGGCTACTTTCGCTGAGCCCTTGCGCGAAGATGCAGGCGGGCGGACACGCACCGGCCGAAACCATCCGACAGCCAGCTGCGACCCCGGTGCCTGCGGTGCTCATCACGCGTTCGGCACGGCCGGATTCACGACTTCGATGTCCGGAAAGCGCATGAAGTCACGATCGGTGGTTGCAATCGCCGCGCCGTGCTCCATCGCCAGTGCGGCAAGGTGGGCATCCATCACCATGGGACCTTTGGCCTGGCCCTCCTGACACATTCTGCCCAGCAGCCGCCATGCATTCGGCCCCGGCTGGAGAAGACGGACGTTCGGCAGCGCGAGCCACTCGTCGACCCGCGAGCACGCCTCTGCCGGGGACAGGGGGCGGCTGAAGATGCGGCGGTCCGATACTATCCGGACGAAGGCCAGCAGGGTGACAACGGCGAAGCGCACCGCTCGGCCGGACGACAACGTGTTCTCGAGCCAATTCCGAGACGGCTCATGATGCGGACTTTCGGTATCGGCGGCGTAGAGAAGCAAGTTGGCGTCGATGAGAATCACCGGCCGACCGGGCCATCAAGTAGATCCAGCAGGCCGCCGATGTCGTCCAGGTCGCATCCGGGCCTGAGACCCATTGCCTGCGACTTGACCGAAAATGGTGTCGCCAGATCCTCTTCCGTGGGTGCCTCGAAGCCGCGGCGAAGACATTCGTTGGGGGATTATATACCCTACTTGACAAACGCCCGCGGATGACCTATAGTTCTCCCACGCAAAAGGAGAACACATATGGCACAAACCGCACCAGGCAAGGCCCACCGCAAGGGCGTCAGCCTGATCGAACTCATGAACATGTTCCCGACCGAGGAGGCCGCGACTCGGTGGTTCGAGTCCGTGGTCTGGCCGGACGGCAAACGGTTCTGCGGGCGGTGCGGCTCAACCCGCACCAAACCGGTCCCGAACGCTAGACCGATGCCCTACTGGTGCTCCGACTGCCGCAAGTACTTCTCCGTCCGCACGGGCACCCCGATTGCCCGCACCAACATTCCGTTGCGGAAATGGGCCATTGCGATTTACCTGTGCCTAACCAGCCTGAAATCGGTCGCCAGCATGAAGCTGGCCCGGGATCTCGAGATCACGCAAAAGAGCGCGTGGTTCATGCTGCACCGGCTCCGGGAAGCGTGGGCATGGCGGCGCGGGACCGGCCCGTTCGATGGCCCGGTCGAGGTCGACGAGACCTACTTCGGCGGGAAGCGGAAGAACATGTCCAACGCCAAGCGCCGGGAAATCCGGAAGACCGTCGGCGGCCGCGGTGCCGTAGGCAAGACGGCCGTGGTCGGGGCCAAGGACCGGGCGACCAACAAGGTGAAGGCCGAGGTCGTGCAGGCCACGGACAAGGCCACGCTACAGGGTTTCGTGTCTGACACCGCCAAGGATGGCGCCACCGTCTACACGGACGAGGCCATTGCCTACAAGGGCATGCCCTTCGACCACAAGGCGGTCAAGCACTCGGTCTCGGAGTATGTCCGCGACATGGCCCACACGAACGGTATCGAGTCCTTCTGGTCCATGCTCAAGCGGGCACAGCAGGGCACGTTCCACAAGATGTCACCGAAGCACCTGCAACGCTACATCGCCGAGTTCGTGGCCAAGCACAACATCCGGGAGTCGGACACGCTCGATCAGATGCGGGACATGGTGGCCGCCATGGTCGGCCGGAACCTGCTATACCGGGAGCTGGTCGCGGAGAACGGGCTGTCGAATGGGGCGCGGTGATCAGGTCTAAGGCGGGTAATACTTCCTGTTATCCGCTTATTGGTTAACGTCTTCCTGCGAAATCCCCGCTGGTATTTCCATTCCAGTATTTGGGTTGCTCGTGACGGCTGGTCCGTCCAGTTGTTCAGGCCATATCATGCCTTCTTGATCGCCCGGTTGCAGCGCGTCGATTCGTGTGGTTATTCGGGCATCCATGCTGCTCAGGTTGGCGCCAAGACTATCTAGACGGCCGATCGTGTCGTCCAGTCGCGCATTGATCCCGACAACTTGTGCGTCAAACTTGGCATCAAGCCCATCAACGCGTGCGCTAAACTTATCGTCGAGGCCGTCAAAGCGAGCATCGACCGCCTCAAACTTGGCGTTCAGGGCATCAAACTTGGCGTTCAACAAATCGGCTTGACCTGAGTTCAGGTTGATTATCAGAATGCCCAAGGCGATGACCACTCCCGCTGCTGAGATCGGAACCTGCCACTTGCCCATATATCCGTCCCTATCAATCATCCTGGGTACCGGTGCGCATTCAAGCGCACCGTGAGTTCGATTCCTACTTCTTCCGCGCTTATGTAGGAATAATAGGAAGGCGTAATCCTCAATTCAACTCGCCTTGGCCGAGTTGCTTGTCCCTTCGAACCATCGATCGTACACTCACCCCCGCAACCAATCGTGACCTCGGCCATGGGCCGGGTCACCCGCTGAATACAACAGCCTACTTACCCGGCATGGGGTCGCTCCCCGCGCCGAGGCGAACAGGCGGGGCCTTTCTGTTTTCACGGTTGGTTGCAATGGCCCGGCGTCAGCCGGCGCCATGGCAGAAACCGTGAGTCATTTCTGATGGGGAAGATTATTCGGGCACCTGTCTTGGTGGCAGGTGCCATCGCCGTTCTGCTGGGTCTGGTTACCAGTGCGCAGGCGGATGATGCCGATGACGTGCGCCGGGCCGTGATGGGACACGAGGCGTTCATTCAACGGTGCGTTCAGGACCACATTGACGGCCTTGAGGAGGAAACGGGCGTGGACTCGGCCACCCTGTCAGACCGGGCCATGGAAGTGGCCAGGGGTAGTGCCCGCAACGTGTGCGAAGGTTTCTACAAGGAACTCAACGTGTGCGTGGCAGGGGGCGCGGCCCGCGGGATTCTGCGGACTAGAGAGATCGCGGCCAAGATAGAGAAGGTATTGACCGACCCGCTCACACGGGCACAGGACTACGAAACGTACCACCGCCTGAAGAAGACCTCGGAGCGCGAACTGGCGGCGCTGCACGACCTGAAGGATGGCCGCACCGATTACTGTGACACGGGGAGTGATGAGTCATGACCACGGCGCGAACCAGAAGCGTGGACGTGACCGTGGCCGTTCGCTACAGCGCGACCGAGGGGCGGATCTACATCAAGGTCCCGGGGTGCCCGCTGACCCACGTCACACCTGAACCTGCCAAATCCCACACCTATCACCGTAGTCTCTGGAAGCACCTCGGGGAGTACTTGCGCCAGCAAGGACAACCGGCACCGGATGTGCCGTCTAACAAGGTAAGTTAGTCGTGGTTGGTTTTCGTAGCGTCCTGTTCGCCACGGTCCTTGTCCTTCGGCTTATCCCGCAAACTCTCATTCCGCAGTAGTGCCCTAGCTAACGTCTCCGGTGTGGCACCCTTCAGGTCGCGTTCGGGGTCGAGCATGGGCTTCATGGGTTGTCATTCCTGCAAACTGCGATAGATGATCCGTGGACCTCCCCGGCCGACCACGACGACCAGCCGGGGGAACCAGAAGCGGCGGGATGCCGAACGCAGGGGCGAGATGCCCAGCCGCCTCGACCGACAGTCCACAAAATTGAAAGAACGACTAGTCGGGTCGAGGCGCGCAAACGAACGTCGACCAACGCCAAGCACAATGTAGGGTAGATGGTAAGTGCTGGCTCCCCCTAGAGGGAGTTCATAACGGAAATGGCTGGATTTTGCGGGTGCTACCCGATTGTGGGAGAGCGGGGTTGTCTAGTAGGGTATATAAGTCCCATTCGTTGACGGTTTCCTTGAGGCTCCTGCCCGTGCGCGCCATCTCGTCGCGCAGCTTGGCTGCGTTGTCGTCGTCCAGCGTCAACGTGGTTCTCATGCGAGTGATGCTAAGAGGAGAACATCATGATGGCAAGCAAGTGATGCAGATCATTCCTGGGAGGCAGCGTGCTGGAACCACCGATGGGCACAGCGATCGTGCCACGGCGTCTTCGACCCTTGGCCGTGAAACCCGACATGGCCGCCCGAACGTGGAAACAGGCATGTCAGCGCCGTGGTCCGTCGCCAAGCCTGGGCACGGTACGGCGCAAACGGGACAATCGGGTCATCCTGGGCGGCAATCACCAGCGTTGGCACGTTGATCCCCCCCAGAAACTCCTTCGCTGAACACTGCCGGTAGTAGTCGTCTGCATCGGCATAACCGTGACTTGGCGCGGTGAAGCACTCGTCAAATTCATAAATGGTCCTGACCCGCGTGATCGCAGATCGCACGCCAGCGTCGAGCGGCACACCGGAAGCCTGCGTTTCCGCCTTCATGTGCGACAGGAACCATCGGTGATAGCCGGCATTCCGCCACCGGAGAATGTTGCTGCAGGTTGCGGCCAGATCGATCGGGGCGCATACGGAGACTGCTGCCAGTACTCGCCTTCGGGTACCGCCTGGTTCCCCCAAGAACTTCAGCAGGATGTTGGCGCCCAGCGAGAATCCCATCACCACTACCCCGTCGCCCACCAGTCCCGCAGGCAGGTCCGCAATGAGGTCCGAAAGGTCCGTGCTGCTGCCCGCGCAGTATCGCACCCGGCAGGTGGTGCTCGACGGCCCGGCGCCGCGCAGGTTGACGCGCAGCACCGCGTACCCGTGTTCGAGGAAATACCGGGCGCTGGCTCGCAGGTAGTCGCTGTCTTCAGACCCGGCCAGCCCGTGTACCAGCAGCACCAATGGCCGGTTCGCGTCAGACAATGGAGAATTCAGCACCGCCTGATGACAGTCGCCCGACCCGTCCGACGCCGGCACGCGCAACCGGCGGGTCTCGAACTCCGCCAGGCTGACGGATCGTCCTCTCAGGGAGTTGCGGCATGTCTGCAGATCCCCTGACCACCACGGGAGCCTTGGACGAAATTCCGGGAACGCGACTTCTGGACGGGTCATCATCAGTTCAATAGGGCAAGCCGACGTAGTTCTCCGCCAACGACGTCATGGCGGCCCGAGACGAGAACAGGTACTCAAGCTCAGCCTGTTGCACGCGCTCGCGAAACGGGCCCTCCTCCGGAAACCGGTGCAGCAACGACGTCATCCACCATGAAAACCGCTCGCACTTCCAAACCCTGGCGAGCGCCCTCTCCGAGTAGTCCCGAAGCCCGGAATCGTCATCTCGGCGGTAGTGGTCGACCAGCCCATGCCACAGGTAATGAACGTCCGACGCCGCCAAGTTCAGGCCCTTGGCTCCGGTCGGCGGCACGATGTGCGCCGCGTCGCCGACCAGGAACAGGCGGCCGTGCCGGAGCGGCTCGGCAACGTAGCTCCGCATCGGCGCAACGCTTTTCTCGACGGACGGACCCTCTACCAGCAGATCCGCCGTGGCCGCCGGCAGGCGCCGCTTCAGTTCCTCCCAAAATCGCTCGTCACTCCAGTTCTCGGGAACGTCCTCTGACGGGCACTGCAGATAGTACCGGCTGAGCGAGGGCGACCGCATGGAGCAGAGGGCAAAACCACGTTCATGACTGGCATAGACCAGTTCTGGCGAAACCGGCGGTGTCCGGGACAAGACGCCGACCCATCCAAACGCGTACACCTGCCCGAATTCGCGAAGCACCGACGCGGGCACGGAACCGCGGCTTACCCCGTGAAAGCCGTCACAGCCAGCAACGAAGTCGCAATCGATGCGGCGTTGCTCACCGGCATGGCGGTACGTGACGTACGGGGCATCGCCGTCGAGATCGTGAAGGGCTACGTCCTCCGCACCGTCCACGACGGCCCCGCCCAGCCGCTCGCGGGCCTCGAACAGATCGCGCGTCACCTCGGTCTGGCCATAGACCGTCACGGTGCGGCCTCCGGTCAGGCCCGCCAGATCCAGCCGATGCCGCCGGCCCGCGAAGGCGATGTCCAGCCCTTCGTGGATCAGTCCCTCTGCCTCCAGCCGGTCCGCCACACCCGCCGCTCGGAGCAGATCGACCGTGCCCTGTTCGAGTACGCCGGCACGGACCCTTCCCATGACATGAGCTTTCGTCCGCCGCTCGAGCACGACCGATTCCACGCCCTGCAGATGCAACAATTGCGACAGGAGCAGACCGGATGGCCCTCCTCCGACGATGACGACCTGTACCTGCATCTCCCCTGTCTTCCGTGCTTCGTTTTGAGCCCTGGCGATTCCGAGCGCCGGCCGCCGGGCGGTTTGTCGCGCAGCCTCAGGCACTCAGAGCCGCATCAACCATGGCGACAGCCGATCCCAGATAGCGTTCAGGGTCCTCAACCGCGCGCCAGTGAACCGGGGCATCGGTCTGCCGCTCGAGCACGGCGATCAATCCCTCTCCACCAGCCTTGGCCTCACGGCATGCATCGCTCACCAAAGCCCGGGCCCGCTCACGCGGCATGTGCTCAGCCAGGGCGAAGGCCGCCGCCTCCGCCAAACATAGGCCCCGTGTCGCCTCTAGGTTCCGGCGCATCCGTGCGACATCGACCGTAAGCCCAAAAACCAGATGCTGCGCCTGCGCCAGTGCCCCGCCGGCAGCCAGCGCCATTCCGGGCAGTGTGAGCCACTCCAGTGACCAAGCCGCCCCGCTCCGCTCACCCTCGTGGAGAAGCGCCTGATGCATCGCCCCCAGTGCATTGGCGTTGTAGCGGGCCAGGGCCACCAGGACCTCGCTGCGGACAGGGTTGCTCTTCTGCGGCAACGTCGAGGACCCGCCGTGACCAGGTTCCGACGTTTCGGCAACTTCGCCGACTTCGCTCTGCGCGAGCAGGCCGATGTCGAGCCCCATGGTGCCCAGCGCGCCGGTCACCAGGCTCAGCCATCCGGCACATTCGACGACACCGTCGCGTTGCGTGTGCCAGGGCACCGGCGGGGCAGCGAGACCCAGTTCGTCCGCCAGCGCCTCGCGCACCCTCGTCCCAGCATTTCCCCACGGCGCAAGCGTTCCCGCGGCGCCTCCGAGCTGCACGAACAGCAGGCGGGGGCGCAGCTCCGCCAGTCGGTCGCGACTGTGCAGGAGCGGCTGGCGCCACCCGATCACTTTCAGCCCGAACGTCGTCGGGACCGCCTGCTGCATCCGGGTTCGTGCAAGCATGACTGTCGTTCGATGGCGGCGTGCGAGGGCCCCGAGCGACTCGATCAATTCCGCAATCTGTTTATCGAGACGCTCCAACAGATCACGAAGCAACAGTACCAGCGCGCTGTCGACCGCGTCCTGCGAAGTGCCGCCCCAATGCACGTAGTCGGCCGACGGACCACCCACCGCTTCGCGAAGCTGGGCCACCAGCGCCGGCACCGGCACACCGGCGGACTCTGTCCCGCTACCCAGCCGGGCCAGGTCGGGAGTGAATTCGGCCAATGCGCGATTGATCTCGTCCGCGGCGGCCGCCGGAATGACGCCGCATCTGGCGTTTGCCCGGGCAAGGGCGGCCTCGAATCGCACCATCGCGGCCGCGCGACGGCCGTCGGAAAGCAGTTCCCGAATGTCTGCGGGCGCAAACAGCGCGCCGTGCGACGGCGCCGAAAAGGGATCGGAAGTCACGCGGACGCGACTGCAGGCAGCTCAGACATCGAAGAAGACGGTCTCGCGTTCGCCCTGCATGTGAATGTCAAAACTATACGTGCGGCTCGAATGGGCATCGGTGCACCGTGCGATCAGCGTGCCCCGCCGGCCACGAGGTACCGCGTTCAGCACTGGATCCCGGAGATTCGCCTCGTGCTCGTCAGCGAAGTAGATGCGCGTGACCACGTGGCGCAGCAGGCCGCGCATGAACAGGGTGACCTGCAGGTGCGGAGCCTGAAGTCCGTCGACGCTGCCGGGCTTGACCGTCTCGAACTCGAACCGGCCGTCCGACCCGGCGCCGGTCCCCACCCGGCCGAAGCCGGTGAACGGTGCGTCGGATGGACCGGACGGCGGTTCGTTCGTGAAACCGTCGCAGCGGCCTGTCGCATCTGCCTGCCAGACCTCGATCAGGGCGTCCGGAATCACGTCCCCGGCACCGTCGAACACGCGTCCGACAATCCGGATACGCTGGCCGCAGGCCTGATCCGTCACCATGGTTCCGCTGCCGATGGCGGTCCCAGCGAAACCGTACTGGTCGGGCACGAGGCCGAAGCCGAAGAACGGCCCGATCGTCTGCGAGGGAGTTTGTCGCGGCATCCGGCCCTAACCCTCGTGCGGCGTCGCCCCAGGGCCGTTCAGGACAACGTCAAACCGGAAGGCGAGCGCGACGCCGGGCTCGGTGCGGTCCAGATCGAACTGGGCCAGCAGCAGGTCGCGGGCATCCTCCGGCACGCTGTTGTAGATGGGATCCAGCGGCAGCAGCGGATCCCCCCGGAAGTACATTTGCGTCACCAGCCGTGAACCGAAGTCAGGCCCAAACAGCGACAGATGGATGTGGTTGGGCCGCCAGGCGTTGGGGTGGTTCTGCCACGGGTAAGCACCGGGCTTGATGGTGCGGAAGCCGTAATGACCGGTGGCATCCGATCGACAGCGCCCGGCACCGAGAAAGTTTGGATCGAGCGGGGCATCGTGCTGATCGGTTGGCTGGATGTATCTGCCGGCGGCATTCGCCTGCCAGATTTCGAGCAGGGCGCCCGGGACCGGCCGTCCGGCCTCGTCAATGATCCGACCGGTGACGATGATCCGTTCCCCGACGGGCTCGCCGCTACGGCGTCCGTTCCTGGTGAGATCGGCATCCAGCGGAGCAAGCGCCGAGCCATCGCGGGCCGGACCGGCGTGCACCGACGAGAAACCGGGTACCCGAAGTGGCGGCCGCGTGGGTGCCCGGAAGCGCGTCGACACGTAGTCGGGATACCGATACGGCGGCTGGCTTGATCTGTCCGGCTCGCTGGTCGTCATCCGCTTTTCCCGGTGCAGTGCCGACGCGCATTCGGAACCGGCGATCCTCGGCCACCGGCAACGCCACCGCAAGTGCCCGGCGCCCGCCGCCGCCAACGCAGGCGGCAATCGGCAGACGTCCTACCCGCCGACCGAAAAGGAGTTCCGCTGAAACGTTCCAACGCGCGGCTAACAGCCTAGACCCTGTGACATCTGGGCATAACTGGTGAGGGGGACCGCGCACATCTGATTCCAGTCCGCCTTTTCGATGACGGGCCGGTGCAGCAGTTCGATCATGTCATCGAATTTCTCAAGCGCAGCGCAATCGACGACGCCTGGGTCCGCCGCCACACGGTGTTGAGGCCAGACGTGGTCACGGGCGTTACGCCAGAACTCGGTATCGTACTGGGAGCCGCAGGAATAGTGCCACCCAACAAACAGGCCGTAGCAGAGCATATTGTTGACGAGAAACCGATTAACCACCGGCGCGTCGCGCTCGAGCGATTCGACCGGTCGGTTCAGCCGGATGTGGAGCACCATCCCGATCTGCAACTGGGCCGATACGATCGCGGTTGCCTCGAGGGGCTCCATGAAGGCCGCAGCATTGCCAATGCGGGCCACTGCACCATCGTAGATCTGACGGTGGACGAAATTGGGAAACGGAATAACGGCGCGCTGCTCGAATTCGGAGACGCCGTCGGCGTCAAGGAACGCGTCAAAGTCCGCCTCGACTTCGGCGAGGTTGGATACATCGCGATTGAAGATGTACCCGTATGACGTGTGAACCGTAAGCGGAATCACGAATATCCAGCCGTGCGGACGCGCGACCGCGCGGGTGTAGGTGTGTTGCAGGACCGGGCCCTCCCCGCTTTCCGCGACGATTGCCGGGCATCGACGAATGACAGCCGTGTTGGTGGGAATAAAGGAAATGTCGATGTGGTGATCGGGATGGAGCTCTTTCGGGAACCCGCGGGCATCAAAGACCAGGTCGTAGTGTTCCGGCGCCCGGTCCTCGAATTCCACCTCCGCGCCGCCCTCCACTCTGGCGATTTTCAGCACTTTCGCGTCGATGTGGTGCGCACGCGTGGCTTCGTGCAGCAATTCCGCCATGAAATCCGCCGACAGGTGGTAGGCGTAGGACACCTGCTGCGGCGTGAAGTAGTGGGTGAAGTCTCGATTGCGCCGACCCCAGCCCTCGAACGCCACACCGTACTTCCTGGTTCCTTTCAAACGCTGCTGCACAGCCGCATGCGGCAACTTCGTCAGTTGCTGCAATTGCTGAACCAGACTGGGCCAACTGCCTTCACCCACGCCGATGACCGGGATGCGCGAGTCATAGATGTGGTGCAACTCGTAGTCGTTGTCCGGGTGGAGACGCGTCACGCTTGCGGCTGCCAACGAACCTGCCGTTCCCCGCCCGACAATCGCGATCTTCCGTAAGGATTTGCCGTCCGGCACCATCTACCTACGAGGCTTCTGTGAGCGACCGTTGATCAACTGTCCGAGAGCGCTTATCTCGCGCGCTCAAACTCTGGCAGGGGCGTTCGCCTGCCGCCCTGACTCGCAAGGGAGCCTGCCTCCAAAGTCCTCGCGTCCGCGCCTTCGGTGTCGGTGAACACACCGGTCTCGATGGCGATGCCAATTCGCATCAGCGCACGCGCCGAAGCGCTGTCTGGGTGAATTCGCTGTCATCAAGATTCGTGCGGAATCGGAAATCGGTCCAGTGGAGAACCGTGCTAGCACCGGTCAGGTGATTCTCCATCGTTTGCTCTTCCGCCCGCCAGTACTGATCCAGATACTGCTGGTACTTGGAGAGCGTGAGCGTCTTCAAATGCGAGCCCTTTCGGTCGTAGAGCTCCATCTTCCAGGTTCGAAGTTCGTCCGCATCCTGCCACACGACCTTCCTGCTGTAGCCGGACTTCGCATCCAAGGGAACCTGTTCGGTCACCGTACAAGTCAGTTCGCCGCAGGGTTCGTCGCGAAGATACTTGTAGGTGTACTCCTCCACCTCCGGAGGGCTCATGTCCTCGTACGAAAATTCGCTTCCCATGAATGACCCTGAGCGCTTCGCTGCGCTGATGCGCTTCACCCTCTTCAGGGCCGGGAGATACAGCCACTGGTCATCCTGCGTGTTGATGTGAGCATGAGTCAAGAGCGCTGTTCCCTGTACGTCGCGTGGCTGATCGAACACGAACAGGCTCTTGTCACCGTCCGTCAGCACCTCCAGGACCTTGAAGCGCATCTGGCGCACGCTCTCGCGTCCGTGCCGGTCGCGGAGCACCATCGTCAATCCGGCAGAGAAATCTCCGAAACCTTCGTTCCGGGCACTCGCTTCACTGGCGATCCGAAGCCCTTTTTCCTCCGGCGTTTCGTCCTGGGCAAGCGTGTGCGAATGCGGCAGGCAGAAGCACGCCAGGGCCAGAACCAGGGCAACGGCCCAGGCACGGCGGGGACACAGGCAGCCCGTCGCCCGGCTTTGGCGTGTACACCTTCCCACGGCGGTTTCGCGGCGGATCAGCATCCCTTCAGCTCCCGTGATGGACACGACGCATTGTACCGTGAATCGATTCCGGGGCCCTCCAAAGGAGTTGGCAGCTCGAAGAGCGATAGCCGCCCAAGCTGCGGGATGAACCGGCGCAGCGGGCCGCGTTGCATAGAACCGGCTTGTTGGCATGCGATGGACACGGCTCCTCCGTCTCGGAAAACTCGACGCAATTTCGCAGGCGCGAAAGCGGGCAGGAAGGCAGATCGAGAGGCGAATCCACCGTGCCAGCGGCGTTTGCAGTGCAGCGCATCAGCTTAAAATGGTTGCATTTTTTCGCATCTTTGTGTATGCTATCGTCCGTCCCTTGACGGACGCGAATCGTCATGTTTAAAGGAAGGAGAACGTCATGCGCAGCGGCGATGACATGCTGAAGCAGATTGTTGAGAAGTCTTCGTTGGACCCTGAATTCAGACAACAGCTTCTGGCGAATCCCAAGAGTACCATCAGCGAGGAATTGGGTATCACAATACCTGAGTCCATGAATATCAAAGTGCATGAAAGTGACATGCAGACCGTGCATGTCGCGCTACCGCCAGATCCCAACATCACCGAGGAGCAACTCGAAGCTATTTCAGCTGGTCTTTGCTGCTGCTGGTAATCTCCACGATCAGCGGGAGGGCGGTTGAAGTTCCGCATTGATCGAACCCACGTTTCGACGTGGCCTCGCCTTATTTTTCTTCCCTAGGCGGGCGTACTTGATGGTTGCGTGCGCCCGCTGAACGCCGCTGTCAGGAGGTGGCCGCTCCGGACAGCACCATGAACACGTAGGCCTTGACCTTTCGAAGCCCGTTTCCGGATATGACCAGCTTGATGTGGTGAATGCCGCGCAGGAGCAAATAACGCCCGGACTTCGCGAAGAGTGGCTGCGGTTTCGACACCCAGCCAGCAAGCGCCGCAACCTTCTCCGGAACTACAAGCTCCTCGTGGCCTAGTGCGGCCAGGAACGGGTCCCAATCACCCGGGCCGTCCAGCCAATAACGTGCATCTCTTGTGTATCGCTGCTTGACCATGAACGTCAGGCCGAGCGTCGGACCGAGACCGTCTTCCTGGACGTCAACGTTCACCCCTGCCCTCGCGACGTTCGCGCGTCGCGCGAAGCGGGACATCACGGATTCGACGGCCGGGATCTGACCTGGCCAGTTCGTGCCCGCGAGATAGGAACAGAGGTCATGCTGCGCTTCAAAGCCCATGATGGCCAAACGAATCGCTCGTGAACGAGACGGAAATACTCCGAAAGAATCCATGCGCGTTCCCGATGGCTGCGCCAGGTAGACTCGCTCGACGTGCTCGCGTTGGGCATCGTTTCGCTTCCAGCCCGCACAGGAAACGAGGGCGTCCGCCACCATGCCGGCGTCGTTCGCCTGACCGCGGGCGCCGATGATCGGCCGCCCGCCGGGCCGGAGGAACATTCCCGGATGCTCGCGCTCGCGCTCGCGGTCCCGCGCCGAGCCGATGTCATATTCCAGCATCAACTTGCGGCCCACTACTGCTCGCAGGGGTGAATTCTCCGTATCGATGTGTCTGAACAACCGCGCAATCGCTGTCGCGGTCTCGTCGGTCTTGTTGGTCCGCGCTCGCTCCAAGAAAAACTCAGCCGTTCTGGTTCCGCTCGCCAAGGAGACGCCCAAATCCGCCTCCGGCCTCGGAGTGTGCAGCGGCAGTTCAAAGCCGAACGGAAGCGCGCCCATCGTGATCGGAAGGTCTTCGGCGCATGCGAGTATGCGCTCCCATTCAGGGTCACCGACAAGCGTCGGCGAAACTCCGTTTCGAAAGTGTCCGAGCAAGTCGCCCATGGTGCCGCCCTCTTCGGCGAGGCGGTCCTGGGTCAGCGCGACTGCTTCGTCAATATCCATGCCGTCTCGTCACGCGATAACAGGTGCAGGATTGATATCTGCTTCAGCGACGGGGAACTCACGGCGCCCCATGCTGACCGGCACGTCGTACAACCGCCCCGGCGCGAATCTTGCCCAAAAGTGACGCATGCCCGGCACGATGACCCGCGTCACCGGCATGCCGACGTCGGGCCGGGTCTGGTCCAGCACCAGGAAATCCATTCCCCTGGCCTCGGCGAGCGCGCGACAGTATTCCACGTCGTCACGTGTGTCCGTCGAATCGGTCGCCGGGTACCGTGATGCCTTGTGGGGCTGCTCGTCCGGCGACGGCGCCAGCCAAGGGCAATCGGCGAGTCGAGCGGTCTTCCACCACCAAAGCGCCAACGGATCATCGATCATTGGCCGACCGTCTCGGCTTTCGGGACCCGGCAGCCAGCTCAGGCACTGATTCAATTCGCAGACTGCCCGCAGTGCCGCCAACCGTGGTTCAGCATGGGCGCCAGCACCGTAAATGATGTCCTCGGTCTGAGCGTCCGGGCTGCGCGAAAGCGCGACAAAGGTGGGAATGCCGATATCAGAGGTGACGTCGAGCATCCACATTTCCCGATCGCGGCGGCCGTAGTAGTCAGCGGCGGATGCGAGGTAGTCGTCGTCGAAGCTGGCTAGGTCGACCCCGGGCACACGTAACCGGTTGTACCACCAGATGGCAAAGGCATCGCGCTCGACCAGTTCGTAGAAGCCCTGCAGGACGGCCTCTTCCAACGTGTTGCCGGCGGCACAGCCGTTGGAATCGGCAATCAGATCGGCCGGGCCGCGCTGTTCAGCCGGCATGCTGTAGAGCATGGACGTCGGCAGGTAGCGGTGCCGCTCATGCGTGAGCGACCACACCGGTGTCCAGTCAATTTGAGCGTCGGGAGCGAGCCGCGACGGGACGATGTTGTACGGGTGTCCCTTCGCATTGATGCTCTCGGCATTGTCGAGCTGATCGTCACTGAACAGCTGCACATCGTTGGGATGGATTGCCTCTCCACTCCCTGCGAACTCGACGAGTGACTTGCGTACACGGATCTCCTCACCGTGAAAGGCGCCTGAATAGCGCTCGATCGCTTCGCAGAGCGCGCTGACCTCAGATTGCTCTCGCGTGCTGCCCTTCCCGGCACTCTTGCTGCGCAAGCTTCGCCTGAGCGAACTCAGGCTTCGGGTTCTCATCCCGAGGTTGCTGCCGGCCCAGTGCACGTGCAGCCAGGAATCAGTCTCATCGGTGGTGCGGGAAAGCCACGTCACGACACCGCTGATCGGACTCACCAGGTGGCGGTACTTGGCCAGGGTGACTTCCGGTGCCACGATGCGCACGCCGCCGCTGTTGCGATGCCCTTTGGGACTCGCCTTCAGCGAGACCGGGATCGGCGGTCGGTCTGGGCGATGCAGCGCCCGATCGCCGCATGCCGGGCACTGTGGCCGTCGCACGACCCGATGCCTAGAGCTGGCCAACGTACCGACGTCCACGGCGATCGCGTGCTCGTGAATCGGAGCGGCCTCAGTGAGCACCACCCATTTGACAATCTCCGCCGCGATCAGTCGGTAGAGCGCTTCGAGCACCGCTGGCTCCGCGGCGAACGGCTTGAAGGCAGCCCCCTCACCAGCAAGGTTGCGCAAAAAGCTGTGCACCTCCTGGTGGCAGCGCAGGCGGTAGCTGAGGCAGGCCCAGCAAGCTCCTGTTTCGTCTGAGCGAAAGACGGGGCCGAGCAACGGCTGGATGCCGCGGGGTCTCGCCAGCATCCAGGAAGCGCCGAGCCCAAGATGACGCTGATTGACGTCCGCAAGTTCTTCCTCGAGATAGTCGTCACAAACGACAACGCTCAGCTCAGGGTCGTCGGTTCGCACCCTGGCGCCGGAGTCGTTCAGGTGTCGGGCCAGTCGCCCCTGGTCACCGACAACCGAGATGCGCGATTCAGCCAGCCGTTGTTCGACCCAGCGTGGCGAGGCGCCAACCGACGACCAGTAGGCCGCCCGGGACCGCTCCATCCCGTGGTCGGCCGAGACGACATAGCCCCTGGCCGCGAGCGAGACGATGGCTGCGAGAACATCGACCGAGGCATGGACGCCCTCGAGAGCCGAGACGATTTCGTCGTGTGAATGCCGACCGTCGAGCAACGGCAGCAGATCGCCGTACAGCTTGCCGTGCAGCAAAGTATTGAATGACTCGGAAACCAGCAGCATCTGCTGCTCGTCGATGTCGTGAAACTTCAGGTGTGGAGCGAGCGCTGGAAGCGTGATGAGGCCCTGGTCGTCGGGAGTGGTCTTGAGCAGAATCCCGCGCTTGGGATTCCCGGCGGTCTCCGCTTGCACCCGGGATTCCTGCGCAGGGTCAGCGGGCACCTTCAGGCGCGCGCAGTGAACGCGCAGCTCCCGGTGAGTTCGCGGGCTGCAAGTCAATCAACCGTCGAGCCCGGCAGACCGAAGCGCTTGCGCCTGCAAGCGTTGGCACGACGATTGTGCACCTTCCGCCCAGCGCCGTCGGTTTCAAACCGTTCCTTCCCAGCGAGTTGCGCGATGGCCTGCGGCAGACATTGGGGAAACGCGTCAGCGCTTGACGGCCCGATGGGCTGTCTGACGTCAGTTCCGCCCGAGCCGAAGGCGCGACGAGCGGCTGTGGTTTGCAGCATGCAGTTCCTCTGGCGGCGTACCTCTCCCTGACGCGGAACGCCATGGTACCATCAGGGGCAGTGACCCGTCCGACCGTCAGCCTCTCAAGACTTCGACGAGGCGCTCCAGCGCCTCGATGCAAAACGCGGTAGTGACGGCTTCGGAACCATGGCCGATCTGCCCCACTACACCCCATTGCAGCGACTGGTCGCCAAATGCGAGAAGTTCCGGCCAGCTGCCGTCCTCTCGCTGCGAACTCAGGAGCCGTTCCATCTGGCGGCTCCCGTCGATGCCCTCGAGTTTTCCAATGTTGTAGAGCGCCGATACCGCCTGGGCGGTCTGAAGGATGTTGCCGAATTCACCCCCTTCATCACGCAGGCCCAGGATCTGGTCCGCGAGTATTGGGCGCAACTGATCAAGCGCGGGATATGAGCGAATCATGGCGCGGGTGATCGCATAGTGGATCGCGACCGTGTCCGGGTACCATTTGGACGAACCCTCAAGCCCGCCTTCGGAAACCAGGGCTTCCAGCCACCGCTGCGCATCCCTGGTTTCGGGGTGGTCACCGAGGTAGGCGATGACATTCGCATTGACGACCGGGTCCGCTTCGATCCGGAAAGCCGATACGACATCGGGCTGATCCTCCGCGAGCACCCACGTCATGAAGCGACCTTCCCGGTCACGATTCGCCAACATCTTCGGGACGTTCTTCCCCAGCACCATCCATGGGTGATTGCCGATGACGAGTGAGCAGAGCGTGGTGCTGTCAAGGTCTTGTGGAAGATGCCGGTAGTATCGCCAGAAACCGGGATGTTCAACGGTATTGACAAGATAGGTTCTTGTGCCGGTGCAAATGGCCTTGGCCCGGTCTTCGTCGGAACTTTCTAGGGCGAGTACGCAGAGGGCGGAAACAAAGGGAGGCCGTTCGAAGTGCCGTGGAATCCCCGGGTCGGCCACGTTGAACCGGATGCAGTGCCAGGCTCCGCGATCGTCGATGGTGGATTCCAGAAATTCGAGACCGCGGCGGATGCTGTCTCTTCCGGCCGTCGCAAGTGCCTCGGGCGTGACGGCGCTCGCCTGGGTGGTCGTCGGTTTCGGGGCGGGTGGGCGAAACGGAGGTGCAGGGTCGTGCATTGTCCGCTTGAGAAACTCCAGTGACGCTGCTCCGGTCAACGCCTCCTTCCGTTCGGCCTCGCTGAGCTTGCTACGCGGCGGCAGTACCACGTGCGTCGTAGCATCCGTTTCTTCGTGCACACGAA
>JAPPED010000024.1 GCA_028824295.1 Rhodospirillales bacterium
ACCGCTTGCGGCCGCTACCGACGCGCATGTGATCGATACCACAGAACTTGACGCCGACACTGTGCTTGATACGGCCTGTCGGCTGGTGAGGTCGAGTCCGAGGACCTCACGCAGGAAGGTTCGCGCGATCAGCGGCGAACTATCGGACACCGCCCTGAAGGTGCGGAATCAGGAGAGCCCATGAGCAACACAGTGCCGTCCGCCGAGACGCACCCCGCATTCGAGGAGAACTTCGACGAGCTGTTCGCGGCGTCTATCGCCGCCACCGAGAAACGTGAAGGCACCGTGGTCGTTGGCAAGGTCATCGCCTTGGAGAACGACGCCGCCGTGATTGATGTTGGCCTCAAGGCCGAAGGCCGTGTCCCGTTCAAGGAATTCATCGCGCACGGACACGGCAGCGAACCTGCCGTCGGGGACGAGGTCGAGGTATTTCTCGACCGCATCGAGAATCGGAACGGCGAAGCGGTGCTGTCGCGCGACCGCGCGCGGCGGGAGCAGGCCTGGGCTGAACTCGAGGAAGCATTCGAAGCCAAGACGCAGGTCACGGGGATCATCTGGGGGCGAGTCAAGGGCGGCTACACGGTCGACCTGCAGGGGGCCAGCGCATTTCTCCCCCGCAGCCAGGTGGACCTCCGGCCCGTCCGCGACGCCCAGCACTTGTTCGGCACCAAGCAGCCGTTCTACATCCTGAAGATGGACCGCCGACGCGGGAACATCGTGATCTCACGGCGCGCAGTCCTGGAAGAAACCCGCGCCGAGGCGCGCGCCGAATTGGTGGCCACGCTCAAGGAAGGGCAGATTCTCGACGGGGTGGTCAAGAACATCACCGAGTACGGCGCCTTCGTGGACCTGGGCGAGGTGGACGGTCTGCTGCACGTGGCGGACATGAGCTGGCGGCGTGTGCACCACCCGAGCGAAGTCGTGTCGGTCGGGCAGAAGCTGCGCGTGCAGGTGGTGCGGTTCAACCCGGCCACGCAGCGGATCAGCCTGGGAATCAAGCAACTCGAGGCGGACCCGTGGGAAGGGGTCGTCGAGAAGTATCCGAAGGGCACCAAGTTCCGGGGGCGCGTCACGAACATCACCGAGTACGGCGCCTTCGTGGAACTGGAGCCCGGTATCGAGGGCCTGGTCCATGTCTCAGAAATGAGCTGGACCCGCAAGAACGTGCCGCCGTCGAAGCTGGTGTCCACGAGCGAGGAGGTCGAAGTGATGATCCTCGGCGTGGACCCCAACCGCCGTCGCGTCAGCCTGGGGATGCGCCAGTGCGCCGGGAACCCCTGGGAGAAGTTCGCGGACGAGCATCCGGTCGGCAGCGTCATCGAGGGCGAAGTCCGCAACATCACCGAGTTCGGTGTGTTCCTGGGCATGCCCGGCGACATCGACGGCCTCATTCACCTGAGCGACCTCGATGCCTCGCGTCCCGGCGAAGAGGCCATCAAGGAATTCCGGAAAGGCGACCGGGTCCGAGCGAAGGTGCTCGAAGTCGACGTCGAGAAGGAGCGCATCAACCTCAGCACGCGCCAGCTCGAGGAAGAGAAGGTGGCCGGCGCGCTGGCTCCGTATTCGCGCGGCCAGGTCGTGACCTGCGTGGTCACGGAGGTCACCGACAGCGGCCTGCGGGTGAAGGTGGACGAGGTCAACGGCTTCATTCGTCGCAGCGATCTGTCGAAGCTCCGCACCGATCAGAATCCACACCGGTTTGCGGTTGGCGAGCGGGTGGACGCCAAGGTGGTGTCGATCGACACCAAGGCGGCGCGCCTCGTCCTGTCGATCAAGTCCCTCGAGATCGAGGAGGAGCAGCGCGTGCTCCGCGAATACGGGTCCAGCGAATCCGGAGCGTCGCTCGGCGACATCCTGAGCGAGGCGCTGAAGCCGAAGGAGGAGTGACGCCCCGGTGGCGAAACTGCTCCACGGTTTGACCGGCACGCCGCGATTTGGCAGGAATCAGCGTGGAGATTCGTCCATGGGAGGTACGTCCCCGTGAACCGGTCTGACTTGGTAAAGCGGATCCAGAAGGCATATCCAGACCTGCATGGTGTGGAAGCCGACCGGGTCGTCCGAATCGTCTTCAACGAGATCGAGGAAGCTCTTGCCAGGGGGGATCGTGCCGAGTTTCGCGGGTTTGGCAGCTTCTCGGTGCGTCTTCGCCCTGCCCATACCGGACGCAATCCGAAGACCGGCGCCGCGGTGCAGGTGCCGGAGAAGAGCGTGCCGTACTTCCGCGCCGGCAAGGAACTCAGGAAAAGGGTCGATACCGAGGAGTAATCGCGGGGCTCGACCCGGGATCACATGATGCTGCGCCTTGCGCGGCGCATCGCCGTCCTGCTTCTCACGCTGCTGTTCATTCCGTTTGCGCTGTCCAACCGGCAAGGCGTGGTGCTGGCCTTTTGGCCCTTCGAAGGAGTCGTCGAGGTGCCTCTCTACCTGCTTCTGGTGGCGGTCCTCGCCTTGGGGATTGTCCTCGGTGGATTCGCACGGCTGGTTGAGCGGCTGGGGTCACGCGGACGTCCGGGGCGCGTGTCGTCGTGACGCAGCGGTCTGGCGCGCGAATCGTCGTTGCCATCGATACGCCCGACGTCGAACGCGCAGAGGCACTCGCGAGCGAATGTCGGTCGGCCGCGGCGGTGAAGCTCGGGCTCGAGTTCTTTGCGGCGCAGGGACCATCAGGGGTACGGCGGGTCGGGCAGGCCGGAGCCCCACTGTTCCTGGATCTGAAGCTGCACGACATACCGAACACGGTGGTGGGCGCAATCCGGGCGCTCCGGCCGCTCGCCCCAGCCATGCTGACCGTGCACGCTGCGGGCGGCAGCGCCATGCTGGCTTCCGCGCAGGCGGCAACCCAGACCTACGAAGAACCGCCGGCGCTGTTGGGCGTAACCACCCTCACCAGTCTCGATTCAGACGACACCGCGGCGATCGGGGTCCACGGTTCCACATCTGACCAGGTGGTCCGGCTGGCCATGCTTGCCCGTAACGCCGGCCTCGCCGGCATTGTCTGCGCGCCGACGGAGGCGGCGCGGGTGCGCCGCGAGATCGGACCCGATTTCCTGATCGTGACCCCGGGTATCCGCCCGGCCGCGGCCGCGGTACAGGATCAGAAACGCGTCGCCACACCGTCGGCAGCAGCAGCGGCCGGCGCCGACCTGCTGGTCATCGGCAGGCCGATCACGGGCGCCGAGCACCCGGCCGAAGCCCTTGCGGCCATCACGTCCGAGCTGCGGGCCTCCGGGCGATGAGCGTGCAGGTCAAGATCTGCGGGCTCCGTGAGCCGGGACATGCCGCCCTGGCGGCGGCGCACGGGGCACGGTGGATCGGGGTGGTGTTTTTCCCTGCCTCGCCTCGCTACGTGGAACTCGACCGGGCACGCGCGGTCGCGGCCGTTCTGCCGCCGGCTGTCGAGGCGGTCGGGGTGATGGTGGACCCTGATGACGAGGCGGTGCAGGCAGCGGCCGCCAGCGGCCTTGGCGCCCTGCAGCTGCACGGTCGGGAAACGCCAGAGCGGGTTGCGGCCGTGAAACGGATCGCGGGCGTTTCCGTGATCAAGGCCCTGGGGATCTCCACGCAGGACGATGCGCGCCGCGCCGCGTCGTTCAGCGGGGCCGCCGACAAGATTCTCTTCGACGCCCGCCCGCCCGAAGGGGCCACGCGTCCAGGGGGCAATGCGCGGGCGTTCGACTGGCA
>JAPPED010000025.1 GCA_028824295.1 Rhodospirillales bacterium
CCTGCTCGGCCAGGAAGTGCTGGTTCGCACGTTGACCAACGCGTTCGAGCAGGGGCGAATCGCGCACGCATTCCTCTTTGTCGGGGTGCGTGGTGTCGGCAAGACCACCACTGCGCGTATCATCGCCCGCGGCCTGAACTGTTTGAGCAGCGATAACCCGACGGTTCGCCCGTGCGGCGAATGCGCCTCCTGCACGGAGGCGCTGGCGGAACGGCACTTGGACATTCTCGAAATCGACGGTGCGAGTCACACCGGCGTCGATGACGTGCGGGAACTGACCGACGCCGCGCATTACCGCCCGACGACGGGGCGCTACAAGGTGTACATCGTGGACGAGGTCCACATGTTGTCGCAACAGGCGTTCAACGCGCTTCTCAAGACACTGGAAGAGCCGCCGGCGCACGTCGTGTTCATCTTTTGCACGACGGAGGTGCGGCGCGTTCCGGTGACCGTGCTGTCGCGCTGCCAACGGTTTGATTTGCTGCGGGTTCCGCAGGAACTTCTTGTGGAGCACTTTCGCCGGATTGTGGAGCTGGAGGCAGCGCAAATCGACGATGAGGCGCTGCGGCTGATTGCCCGGGCTGCCGACGGGTCGGTTCGGGACGGGTTGTCCATCCTCGACCAAGCCATCAGCCATCAGGGCGGCGTCATCGAGGCGCCCGCAACGCGGGACATGCTGGGGTTTGCGGATCGCACCCTAGTGTTCGACCTGTTCGAGCGAATCATGGCCGGCGAGGCGGCGGTCGCCCTGGAGCAGCTCACCAGCCTGTATGCCGCCGGGGCCGAGCCGCGCGTCGTTCTGGAAGACATGCTGGGGCTTACCCATTGGCTTTCCCGCATATGCGTGGCGCCGGAAAGCGCGGAGGCGCCCGAGGTGCCCGAACACGAACGGATGCGCGGCCGGGAACTGGCGGAGAAACTGTCCGTGCCGGTATTGGCGCGAACCTGGCAGATGATCCTGCGTGCCCTTGAAGAGGCCGGTTCCGCCCCGGATTCGCGTAGCGCGATCGAGATGGCCGTCATTCGCCTGTGCTTCGTGGCCGACCTGCCGGATCCCGGCGCGTTGGTGCGGCGCCTTGGCACCGAAAGCACGGCAACGGAGGCCGATCCGGCGCCGGCCGCCGCACCGGCACCGGCGCCGTCGCCGGGTGGGCAAGGCCGCGCCGTGGCGGCGCTTCCCGGCGGCTCGCAGGCGGTCGCCGAGCCGGCCAGCGCGCCGCCGCCGCCCCAGGGGTCGGCGGCTCCCGCCACGTTCGAGGATCTCATCGATCGGTTGCGCGACCGCAAGCATGTGCGCCTGGTTTACGGGCTCGAGAATTACGTTCATCTCGTCAGATACGATCCCCACCAGCGGCAACTCGAATACCGGGCGTCGGAGGGGACACCGCAGGGGTTTGTCGAGTCGCTCGCAAAGAACCTCGAACGCACCACCGGGTTTCGCTGGTTACTGGTGCTCGTACAATCCGGTGGACAGGAAACCGTGCGCGAGCAGCGCGTGAAGCAGCACGAGGTGCGTATACGCCATGCCGAAGCCCAATCCATCGTCAAGACAGCGCGCCGGCGGGTTCGCAACCTGCCCGACGGGATGCGGGTAGGCGAGCCGACTGTCAACGAAGTGAGGAAACGGTCGGTGGCCAAGGAGGACCAAGCATGAGTTTTGCCGACCTGCTCGAGAGCATGGGGAGTCTTAAGGAAGGTCTCGCGGACCTGCAGGGAAAATTGCGCGGCCTTGAGTTCACCGGCGAAGGCGGCGCCGGGTTGGTGAGGGTTACCGTCAACGGGGTGGGAGACTGCGTTCGGGTCGAAATCGATCCGTCGCTGACTTCCGATTTGCCGATGCTGCAAGATCTCGTGGTGGCTGCTCAGAATCAGGCGAGAGCACGGATGGAACAGAAGGTGCAGGAAGAAGTGAAGACGACGATGGGCTCGATTCTGCCGATTCCGCCCTGGTTGCTGTCACGGCTCTAACCGTTCCGGATGACCGACCAGACTGAGCCGATTCAGGTACTGGTGGACCGCCTGGCGCGTCTGCCGGGTCTGGGTCCTCGATCGGCGCGACGAATCACGCTCCACCTTCTCAAGCGCCGCAATGCCACCATGCGAGAGGTGATCGAGGCATTGCGGACGGCTGCCGAAGCGGTTCGTCCATGCAGTGTCTGCGGAAGCCTGGATACCAGGGACCCGTGCGGAATATGTCAGGACCCGAAGCGCGATATGCGAGCTCTTTGCGTGGTCGAGGACGTTGCCGACGTGTGGGCACTCGAGCGCGCGCGCGCGTTCTCCGGTCGGTACCACGTGTTGGGCGGTACGCTCAATGCGCTTGACGGCGTGGGGCCCGAGGACTTGACGGTGGAATCCCTGGTGCAGCGAGCGACCGAGCACGGGGTGCAGGAGGTGATTCTGGCACTTTCAGCCACGGTCGACGGACAGGTTACTGCCCACTACGTGGCTGAACGGCTGGGCGGAATCAACGTCCGCGTCACCCGCCTTGCGCAGGGAGTTCCCGTCGGCGGCGAGCTCGACTACCTGGACGAAGGAACGTTGGGTGCCGCGCTGGCTGCCCGGCGTGCATTTGACAGCGCGGACCCGCTCTGAGGTCCTGGCGCTACCGGTCGCCCGCAGGCGGCGTACCCTGAACCGCCGTTGACCCTGCAATTGCCTCCGCGTCGCTGCCGACCTCGACCTCGCGGATCTTTTCTGCCCGGCTCTGAATCTTGCGGCTGGACGTCTCGATGTCCCGCAGGTCCTTGTCCGCCTGTGCGAAGTGCCGCTGGAGGTTGCTTACGCGGGTGTCCAGCCGGTTCAAATCCTGCATCAGATGGCCCAGTTCAACCTGAATCAGGTTGGCGTTCGTCCGAAAGTCGGCGTCGCGGAGTACGCCCCGAATCGTATTGAGAAGTGCCATGGTGGTCGATGGTGAAGCTATCCCGATTCGCGACTCGAACGCGTACTCGACGGTTTTCGGAAAGCTCGCGTGCAGTTCGGCGAACAGCGATTCGCTGGGCAGGAACATCACCGCCCAGTCGGACGTTTCGCCCGGCACGATGTAGCGATCCCGGATGTCGGAAATGTGCTTCTTGACGGCCGCTTCAAGATTCCGCCGAGCGTCCCGCTCCTCCGCGGTGCCGCGAGCCTCAAGGAAGGCACGGAAGCTCGTGATCGGGAATTTCGAATCGATCGCGATGGGCCCCGGCGGGTGCGGCAGCATGACCAGGCAGTCAACCCGATTCCGGTTGGAGAGGGTCCGCTGGAACGCATACGCCCTCGGCGGCAGTGCCTGGTGTACGAGGTTCTCGAGCTGTACTTCGCCGAAGGCGCCGGCGGCCTGCTTGTTGGCCAGCAGGTTCTGCAACTCGATGACATGCGTGTCGAGCTTTTCAATCCGCTTGTGAGCTTCGCGGATTTCACCTATCCGCTCGCGAAGCCCGGCCAGCGTCTGGTTCGTTTCGCTGGCTTGTCGGTCGGACGCCTCGTCAATTGTCTTCCAGCGAAGTTCGAGGGTTTCGACGAATGATTGGATCTTGCCCTCCGTCCGATTGATCGAGTCCCGCAGGGTGACTAGGTCGCCGTCGGGTCGCCGGGGCCGCAGCAGCAGGCCGACGACCAAACAAAGGACGCCGACCGCCGTGCCGATCAGCAGCTCGAGTCCGCTCACATCCATGGTCGGCACAGGAAAATCAGATGTAGTTGCGGACGATTCCGCCATCGACGCGCAACGAGGCCCCGTTGGTTGCTGTCGACGCAGGGCTGCAGACGTAGCAGATCAGGTTCGCCACCTCTTCCGGCGTCGAGTACCGGCCGAGCAGGGAAGAGGTCTTACGAACCGTGAAGGTCTCTCGTTTCAGCTCATCCACCGTGCGCCGCTCGGCCTGCGCCAATCGCTGCAGGCGATCGGACTGGGTCTCGACCCAGGTGGGTCCAGGTAGCACCGAATTGACCGTTACGCCGGTACCGCCCGTTGTTTCGGCCAGCCCGCGCCCGATCGCGAGTTGGGCCGCCTTGCTGAAACCGTACGGGATCATGTCCGGCGGGATGTGAACGCCCGATTCGCTCGAAACGAACACGATTCGGCCCCAGTCCTTCTGCAGCATTGCCGGGAGATAGTGTCGGGCCAGCCGCACGCCGCTCATCACATTCACCTGAAAGTACTCCTGCCATTCCGAGTCATCGAACTCGGCGAACGGGCGCATATGGTAAATGCCGAGATTGTTGACGAGGACATCGACAACCGGCACCGCAGTGGTGATGGCGTGGCAGCCTTCGGCGGTGCCGAGATCGCCCGCAACGGTTCGTATCGATGCACCTGGCCGCCCGGCGCGAAACTTGTCGTCCGCCTGCGCGACACTGTCCGGTGTACGCCCGTGCAGCACCACCCGGGCCCCCATGTCCGCCAGTCCGCAGAGCGTGGCGTAGCCAATGCCCCGGGTCGAACCCGTGACCAGCGCGACGCGGCCGGTGAGATCAAGATCCATGGCTGCTGAACCCGGTTCGCTTGGAAGGGGCGAGCACGGAAACGTCGCGGGCGCGCCCCGGTGCGACCACCGTCGCGGCGCGCGGTAGAATGGGCGTCCCACGAGCTCCCGGAATCAGGTTCATGTCTTCCAACCCCGCTGCTTCCCCTCAGACCTCAACGCTGGCTGCAGAGTTGCTGCCGGCGCCTGCGCTGCCGCGACTGATGCGGGACGCCATGCTGGTGCTCGCGGGATCCGCCATCGTGGCCGCATCAGCGCGCCTGACGATTCCGCTGGAGCCGGTGCCGGTTACGGGGCAGACGTTCGGAGTGTTGGTGGTCGCCATGGCGCTGGGTTCACGACTCGGTACGTTGGCGCTCGCAGCCTACCTGATCGAGGGTCTGGCCGGCCTTCCGGTGTTCGCCGGCGGAGCCTCCGGACCGGGTGCGATTGCGGGCCCGAGCGGCGGGTACCTGATCGGCTACTTGCCGGCAGCCTGGCTGATTGGGCGCTTGGCGGAGCTGGGCTGGGATCGTACCGTGACCCGCACAGCGCTGGCCATGCTGGCAGGCAACATCGCGCTCTACGTGCCTGGGCTGCTGTGGCTCGGGTGGCACGTTTCGGGGTTGCCGGCAGAGGAACTAGGCGGTCAGTCGCTCGTGATGGTGGTCCTGTGGGGCGGCCTGATCCCCTTCATTCCGGGGGACGCCATCAAGCTGGCGCTGGCGGCAGTGGTCATGCCGCTGGGCTGGAAGCTGGCGCGGTGGAAGAGCGGCCAACCGCTCTGAGTCCCTATTCTATCCGGGGCGGCCATGCCGACGCCGGCTGCCCCGGTCCCGATCAGGCCGACATATCGGCCGTTTTTCCCGCTTCCTGGGCTTCCGCGATCGGTCGCAAGCCTTCCGCCTCGCGAATGGCGGCTTCGATGAGATCCGCCACGTCGGGATGTTCGCGAAGGTAGACCTTCGCGTTCTCACGACCCTGACCGATCCGTTCGCTGTCATAGGAGTACCAAGACCCGGCTTTCTCGATCACGCTGTGCTTCACGCCAAGGTCCAGCATCTCGCCCAGTTTGGAAATGCCCTCCCCGTACATGATGTCGAACTCTACGGTCTTGAAGGGAGGGGCCATCTTGTTCTTGACGACGCGGACACGCGTCTGATTGCCGACGACGTCCGCCCCGTTCTTGATCTGCCCGATTCTCCGGATGTCTAGACGCACAGACGCATAGAATTTCAGCGCGTTACCACCGGAGGTGGTCTCGGGACTGCCGTACATCACTCCCACCTTCATCCGGATCTGGTTGATGAAAATCACGATCGTCCGGGATTTGGAGATGGAGCCGGTCAGCTTGCGCAACGCCTGACTCATGAGTCGGGCCTGCAGGCCGACATGGGTGTCCCCCATCTCGCCCTCGAGTTCCGCCCGCGGGACCAGGGCCGCCACACTGTCGATCACCAGGACGTCGATCGCGCCTGACCGCACGAGGCTGTCCGCGATTTCCAGAGCCTGCTCCCCTGCGTCCGGCTGGGACAACAGAAGGTCCTCGACGTTTACTCCGAGCCTCTGCGCGTACATGGGATCCAGCGCGTGCTCGGCGTCGACAAAGGCGCAGATCCCCCCGGTTTTCTGTGCTTCGGCGACCGTATGCAGCGCCAGCGTGGTCTTCCCTGAACTCTCGGGACCATAGATTTCGATGACCCTGCCGCGTGGAAGACCGCCGATGCCAAGCGCCACATCGAGGCCAACCGAACCCGTGGAGACGGCCTCCACCTCAATCGCACGGTCCGTTCCCAGACGCATGATCGAACCTGCGCCGAAATTCCGTTCAATGTCTTTCAGTGCGGCATCAAGATTGCGTTGCCGATCGTCGGTTGGGGTGTTCACATCGATCACCTTGAGGTGGTTTGCAGCCATTCTAGTCTTCCTTTGTCTCGACACGAGACTCACCGAGAGCCAAATTCGTGTTTTCTAAGGCTGAGAATACAAAGGAAACATGAAGGCATCAAGAGGGGAAATATTGTAGTCCTTGTTGCAGAATCTCCGGTCCGCGTGCAACGACGATGCGACCGACCCAAGCGAACGAACGTCGCCAACCCCGAGGACCCGATGCCCGCAGCAATGTTCGCGGTTCGTCCATCTCAAGCCCGCCTGATCGCCGGTTGCGGCAGCCGAGGACGAACTGGGATCGCCGGCCTGCACCAGGAGGCCGCGGGGATGAGGGGGTTTGATCGAGGCTTCCGGGCGGTGTATCGCTGTGCCGGCCGGCTGACGGCTATCCGGGCTCGAGGTTGCGGACCCGGAAGCGGACACAAGCAGGTTCTGACTGTGGGCCATCCCCTCCAGCACCGGACGGCTGCACTGAAGCAAGTCGCAATGCACTATGTCGCCGCCGCAGGTGCCGGCGAGACGATTGTGCTGCTGCACGGTTGGCCGCAGACCTGGTATGCGTGGCGGATGGTCATACCGCACCTTGCCCGGGCAGGCTTTGCCGTGATTGCCCCGGACCTGCGCGGCCTGGGAGACACCTCCCGACCTGCCGATGGCTATGACAGCGGGTCGGTGGCCGGCGACGTGACGGAGCTGCTGCAGAGCCACCTCGCGATCCCGCGCTTTCACCTGGTCGGCCATGACTGGGGAGGTGCGACCGCATTTGCCGTGGCCGCCGCGGCCCCGGCCGCCGTGCGGTCGCTCACGGTTGTCGACGTGACGGTGCCGGGCCTTGGGCCGGACCTGTCGCAGGGCGGGCGTCGCTGGCATCACGCATTTCACATGACCCCGGATCTGCCGGAGGCGCTCACCGAGGGTCGCGAGCGCGTGTATCTCAGCTGGTTCTACCGCGCGTTTTCGCAGCGGCCGGACGCCATCGACACGGCGGCGATCGATGAGTACCTGCGCAGCTACGGCCGTCCCGGTGCGCTCGGTGCAAGCTTCGCCTACTACCGCAGCATCCCAGACACCGTCGCCGCCAACCAGGCGCTGGCGAAGCGCGGTTTTCGTCTCGCGATGCCGGTGCTCGCGGTGGGCGGCGGGTGCACGGCGGCCCGCGGCCGTGCCCGGGAGCCGGCGATTTCGCTGCGGACGATTGCGGACGACGTGACGGAGGCTGTGATCGCCGATTCCGGTCATTTCGTGCCCGAAGAGCAGCCTGCGGCCTTCGCGGACGTCCTGCTTTCATTTCTGGGCGGGCTCCGCAGCACCGGCCCGTGAGCCGGCCGAAGTCCCCGTCTCGGGTCCCCGGCGTCTTCCGGCGCCTATCTCCCTGCGAGCCGCGCCGGCAACCGCGCCTCGAGGGCTCCCGTCAACAGCCGAGCTGAGCGGCCAGATCGAGGAAGTCGCTTGCCGCGACGTCCCAGGCCTCGTCCGGTTCCAGGTCCACCGTCTGTCGAGGTCCGTACTCGGTGGGCCGCGCGACGAACGCCGTGCGCATGCCGCGTCCGCGCGCGGCGCGCAAGTCGTCATTGTGGGCCGCGACCATCATGGTCTCCTGCGGTAGGAGCCCGAGCATCCGGATCGTGGTGTCGTAGACCTCGGCGCGCGGTTTGTACTGGCAGGCCATTTCGGCACCCAGTGGCGCATCCCACGGCAGCCCGGCGTGACGCGCCATGTTGACGATCAGCGCGACGTGTCCATTCGAGAGCGCGGCAAGCAGGAACCGCTCGCGGAGTCGGCGCATACCCTCGGCTGCATCGGGCCAGCCGTCCAGCCGGTGCCACACCCGGTTGAGGTGGCGGCGTTCCTCATCGTTCAGACCGGAGAGTCCGAAACGGGGCAACAAGCCGTCGAGAATCTCTCGGTGCAGGACGTCAAGATGCACGTACTCGCGGACGTTCTCCCGCACCGGCGCCATCGCAGGCTGGTAGCCGGCCCGCCAGGCGTCGGCAAATCCCTCGCAGTCGACCTGGAGGCCCTTCGTGGCGCTCAGGGCCTCGCATTCGCGGATTACCGACCCGCGCCAGTCCACTACGGTGCCGAATACGTCGAAACACAGTGCCTTGACTGCAGCAGGGGAGTCATTGCGATCGTTCATGGGTTCGTCTCCGGCACGTGACGGGCCCGGACGCTACAGCACCTGCGTCGAGGCTGCGCGCAGAATGCAGCGGCCCGTTTGCTGGGAGCAGCGGCGGCGTGGGATTGTCAGCTGTTCGTCGACTAAGATGACGGCCCAGTTTGGCTGCTCTTCCTGCGATTGGATGCGCTAGGGGAAGGAACGTCGGTTTCTCGACCCTCCCGGCGGCAGGACTTGGAAGAAAGCCACACTATGAGACACGGAACTGCCTACGATGCGCCGCCGGTGTGAAACAGCGGAGCCTGCGGGCGATGAGCGGTGAGATGCGACTCGACGACTTGCGTGCTGAAATCGACGGCGTGGACGATCGCATCCACGACCTGCTGATGCGTCGGGCAGAGATCGCATCCATGGTCGGGGAGTCCAAGCGGAAGCAGGCCGGGGACGGGCCGCCGCGGCTGTTTCGGCCGGCTCGGGAGGCCCGGGTGCTTCGCCGGCTCTTGGCCCGGCATCGCGGACCGCTGCCTCGCGCCGTGGTGCAGGATGTCTGGCGCGCGATCATCGCTGGCAACCTCCTGCTGCAGGGGAACATGGCGGTAGCCGTGACGCCCGGCGCCCACGTCCGCTTCGCCCGCGATCACTTCGGATCATGCGTCGACCTTCGGGAAACGCCGGCTGCGGAGGAGGCACTGGCCGCCGTCGCGCAGCACCGGGCCGCAGTTGCCGTGCTGCCGTTTCCGGGTCAACCCGCCGATCACGATCCCGTCTGGTGGCCGGCGATGTTGCAGCATCCAAGTCTCCACATTGTCGGGCAGATCCCGGTGCTTCGATCGCCATCTGCCCCGACCGCCGCTCTCGTCGCCGAACAGGTCCCGGAGGCATCGGACGCGGACGTGACACTCGTAATCACATCTGCGGCGACGGTTCCCGCCGGCGCCGATGCCCCCAGCGTGCTGGCCACGGCCGTCGGCAGCACCGGCACGCTCCGCCTGCTCTCGCTCGAAGGCCATGTGCCGGAGCCGCCCGACTGGGCCGGGCCGGGCGCACGCGTTGCCGGCGTCGTGGCGGCCGGTCTGACATGAGCCGGCCTGAGCCCCTGTTCTCCCGGGTCGCCTACATCGGCTGCGGACTGATCAACAGCTCGCTGGCCAGAGCGCTGACGGCCAGCCGCGTGGCGGGACACCAGGTAGCGTTCGCGCGGACCCGGGCGACGCGGGACCGCGTGCGCGAACTCGGGATCGTGGACACGGTGGCCGACGCGCCGGATGCGGCCGTCGAGGGTGCCGACCTCGTCGTGATCGGCACTCCGGTGTCGGCGTACGGCGAGGTCGCCGCCGCGATCGCGCCGGCGCTCCGGCCCGGTGCCGTCGTTACCGATGTCGGGTCGGTAAAGACTTCGGTGATCCGGGTGGTGGAGCCGCACCTTCCGGACGGGGTCCACTTCGTGCCGGGCCATCCCATCGCCGGGACCGAGAATTCCGGCCCGGACGCGGGCTTCGCGGAGCTCTTCCGCAGCCGGTGGTGCGTCCTGACGCCGACCCCCGAGACCGACGGCTCGGCGGTCGCAAAGGTGCGGCGCATGTGGGAAGCCGTCGGCATGCACGTGGACGAGATGGACCCCGAGCACCATGACCGGGTCCTCGCGATCACGTCGCACGTACCGCACCTGATCGCCTTCTCGATCGTGGGGACGGTCACCCTCCTGGAGGAGCACCTCCAGGCCGAGGTCATGAAGTACGCGGCGGGCGGCTTCCGCGACTTCACGCGGATCGCGGCCAGCGATCCGCAGATGTGGCGCGACATCTTTCTCAGCAACAAGGACGCCGTGCTGGAAATGGTCGCGCGGGCGACTGAGGATCTCGCGAGTCTGCAGCGGCTCATCCGTCACGAGGACGGTGAAGCACTCATCAAGCTGATTACCCGGACCCGCGAAATTCGCCAGGGTGTGATCGCCTTCGAACAGGATTAGGCGCGGGCGCCGGGATCAGAGGCGGGAGCTGCAGGAGCGGCACGCCCGCGACGGTCAGCTCGCCATCCTGCACGGTAACCGGAATCGAGGTTTCCGCTGTGTGGCGCCCGGCTTCGACCGTCGCCGCCTCCGCGGCGCGGGCGGCGGCGGACGGTGTCCATCCTTGGTCCTCAAGAAATCGGATCGCGGCCGGGAAGTTCCCGGTGCTCAGCGTGAATGCACCGAGTGGCCGGCCCGCGCCGTCGAGGGTAACCGTTCCCTGTGCGTCACCCTGGAGCGAACCCCAGGCGATGGTGAACCGGGAAATCTCGAGGATTCCGCCGGCTTGCGCCCAACCCGCCGGATCGGCCAGCGCCCGAAGGCCGGGCGTGGGTGCGAGTGTGCCCTCGAGCAGCGCATACTCGATGGTCGGCTGGGTCGCGGCGCCGCGGGCCACGGAATGACCGCCCTCCAGCTTGCCCGCGGTCTCGAAACCGTCGGGGGTGCGGCGGGCATGCAGTTCCATTCGCTCCAACGACCAGTCCGGTGCCGAAAGGCCGGTCGCCTCGATCGAGATTCGCTCCAGGGCTCCGTCCCGACCGTGGACCAGGCTGGCGCGAAAGACGTCCGAAGCCAGCGCTGTGCCGCCGGGCTCCCGGCCCCACCGGTGGGCGGTGCCCGCCAGCACCACCAGGTGTCGCAGGTTCCAGGGCTGGGCAAAGACCTGAACCCGTTCCGGCGCCCAGCGCCAGTTGTGACCTGTCGCGACCGGCCCCTGCAGGGCCAGTTCCACCCGGTAGGGGAAGCCGCCGACTTCGGCCGTGCCGGGATCCACGACGATGCCCGCTTCGGCGCAGGCGGCGACCACGAGGGTGACGCGCGCGCTCACCGCGTCCGCGACGGCGTGCCACCACAGCGTGTAGCCGCCGGCGGCCAGGAGCAGGCCGGCCGCCGGCAGGAGGATGCGGAGCTTGGCCGCCAGTGCCGGCATGCTGCCCGGCCTTGCTCAGCCGTCGACGTAGTCCCGGATATACGTCTGGATGATATCGTCCACGTTGCGGTCGTTGGGAAGGCCGAGCTGCGCGGAACGGCGGTTGTCCGTGTCCCGCGGCCAGCCGGACGTGACCTTGGCGACCAGCGGGTCCGCGTCGATCGTGACCTCGCCCAGCGATCGGTCGCCCGCCACCCGGTGCAGGGCCTCCAGCATTTCCGTGACGCTCGCCGAGAGTCCCGGCACGTTGACGGTGCGATCGGGGCCGATCTCGTCGCCGTCCAGCTCGGCCATCCGGATCAAACACCCGACGCAGGTTTCGTACCCGATCATCGGCATGCTGGTCTCGGCCGACACCGGACACACGTAGTCGATTCCCGCGAGCGGCTCGCGGATGACCGCGCTCGCGTAGCTGGACAGCGCCATGTTGGGCTTGCCCGCGCGAACGATCACGGTCGCGAGTCGGGCGGCCCGAGCGTCGACGAACCCTTTTCGCGCGTAGTCGTTGACCAGCAGCTCGCCGATCGACTTGCTGACGCCGTAGGTGGTCTGCGGGCTCTGCTTGGTGAAGTCGCCCACGGGCTCGCGAACGTAGTCGCCGCCGAAGGCACCCATGGTCGACGTGAAGACCAGACGCGGCGCCGACCCGACAGCCCGCGCTGCCTCCAGGACGTTGCGAGTGCCCTCGACGTTGACCTGCCAGGCCCCGTCGAAGTCTTCCTCGCAGCCACCGCTGACCATGGCGCCGAGGTGAAAGATGCCGATGTCAGGCCGGTTGATGGCGCCTGCCACCGACGCCGGGTCCGACAGGTCGCCCTTGACGACAGTCGCATCGGGGGCTTCCGGCACCGGTCCCTCGGGCGCCACCGCATCGAACAGCACGATTTCGTCGATGGACTGGCGGGAGCCGCCGGGTCCGGCGAGCTCGCCGCGGGCGGCAAGCGCCCGCGCGAGGCGACGGCCGACGAAGCCGGTGCCGCCCGTGATCACGACCTTCATGGATGATCTCCTGACATTGTCTGTGGTCGATTGTACAGACGCCTATAGAATTGCCGGTATCGCCGCCTCCCCGGAGATCACCAATGCGTTACCTCGTGCTCGCCTGGGACGGGGACGATCCCGATGCGCCCGCCCGCCGCCAGAAGGCGCGTGCTGCGCACATCGCGTGCGCCTCGCGTCTGCAGGCCGAAGGCCATCTCCTTGTCGGCGGCGCCCTGCTCGACGACGACGGCAACATGATCGGCACGGCGGCGATCGCCGACTTCGCAACCCGCGACGAGCTCGACCAATGGATCGCCACCGATCCCTACACGACCGAGGGTGTCTGGAAGAAGGTCTCGGTGACGCCCTACCGGGTCGCCGAGCACTACACGCACCTGTATCAGCCCGACTAAGGCCGGACCGGTCGGCCCACGCGTCCGGGCAACGCGGGATGGCGTCCACGGCGGGGGCGTGCCGCCGGACGTCCACCACCCCACGCCGGGAAGGTGATAGCGGTGGATAGGTACGCCGAAGGGGCGCGGCTGAGGGTAGTGCTCGGGCCTACCAATACCGGCAAGACGCACCTGGCCGTCGACCGGATGCTGGGCCACGCCAGCGGGCTGATCGGATGCCCGTTGCGCCTGCTGGCGCGCGAGATCTATGACCGCATCGTCCGGGTCCGTGGCCGACAGGCAGCGGCGCTGATCACCGGGGAGGAGCGGATTGTTCCGCGCGGTGCGCGCTACTACGCGGCCACCACGGAGGCCATCCCGAGCGATCTCGACGTCGAGTTCCTGGCCGTGGACGAGGTCCAGCTGGCCGCGGACCCGGAACGCGGGCACGTGTTCACGGACCGCCTCCTGCACGCGCGCGGACAGGCGGAAACCATGTTCCTGGGATCCGCGACTGTACGTCCGATTCTCAGGCGCATCCTGCCGGGCGCCGAAATCGAGGAGCGGCCCCGGTTTTCGACCTTGCGCTGGAGCGGCGAGCGCAAGCTGACCCGCCTGCCGCGGCGCACTGCTGTCGTCGCCTTTTCCGCCCATGATGTCTACGGGATCGCCGAGCAGATGCGCAGGCGGCACGGCGGTGCGGCAGTCGTGCTCGGCGCCCTCAGCCCGCGCACCCGCAACGCTCAGGTCGCGCTGTACGAAGCCGGCGAGGTCGACCACCTGGTGGCCACCGACGCCATCGGCATGGGGCTGAACATGGACATCACCCATGTCGCCTTTGCCGGCCGGCGGAAGTTCGACGGCCGCGAGCATCGTGACCTGCTGCCGGCCGAACTCGGCCAGATCGCCGGTCGGGCAGGACGGCACATTCAGGATGGCACGTTCGGGACCACGGCCGGCTGCCCGCCGTTCGATGCGGCCCTGGTCGAGGCGCTGGAAGAGCACCGGTTCGATCCCGTGCGACGCCTCATGTGGCGCAGCCGCGATCTCGATTATTCATCGACCCGGGCGTTCGAGCGAAGCCTGGAGGCACCACCGCCCGACCCATTGTTCGTGCGCGTGCGGGAGGCCGACGATGAACGGTCGTTCAAGGTGCTGGCCAGGGATCCGGGGGTGGCGACCCGCGCGACCAGCCCGGCGCGGATCCGGGTTCTCTGGGACGTCGCCTCGACGCCGGACTTCCGGAAGAACCTGGATGACAGCCACACGAACCTGCTGGCCGACATCTACCTGCGGCTGACCGACGGGCACGGGACGCTGCCGTCGTCATGGACCCATCCGCAGGTGGCCGCGCTCGATCGCGTGGACGGCAGCCTCGACCTGCTGGTCGCCCGCCTGGACCATGTCCGGGTCTGGCGCTACGTCGCCCACCGCGGGCACTGGGTCGAGGATGCCGGCGGCCTGCAGGACCACACCCGCGACGTCGAGGACCGGTTGTCCGACGCGCTGCACGCGGCGCTGACCCGCCGCTTCGTGGACCGCCGGATGGCCACCTTGATGCGGCGCCTGCAGGATTCGGGCGAGCTCGTGGGGGCGGTTCGCCGGGACGGCGAGGTGGTGGTTGAAGGACAGTACGTCGGAACCCTCGCCGGCTTCCGGTTCACGCCCGATGCCGCCCGGGACGAATGGGATGCCCGGCCCGTCCGGACGGCCGCGCGAAAGGCGATCGCAGAGGCGGTGAGGAGCCGCGCGGACCGGTTGGTGGCCGCGGCGGACGACGATGTCCGACTCACGGCGGACGGGCAGCTGTGCTGGGAGGGGGCGCCGGTCGCGAAACTCCTCCGTGGCCAGTCGTGGTGGCGTCCCGAGGTGAAACTGGACGCCGACGACCTGCTCGACGGGACCGTCCGGCGGCGGGTCGAGCAGCGTCTGCGGGCGTGGCTCAGGGGACATGTCGATGGGGTCCTGTCGCCGCTGGTGGCGCTTGCGGACCGCTCGCTGCCCGCTTCGGTGCGGGGTCTCGCCTGGCGGCTTCGGGAGGAGGCCGGGGTACTGGCCCGCCGCGAGGTGCAGGCCGCGCTTACCACGCTGACGCGCGCGGATCGCGCCTGTCTCCGCCGGCTCGGTGTCCGGGTGGGCCGGGAAAGCCTCGATCTTCCCGCCCTCCGGCAGGGAGAGCGCGGGGCGATGGTGTGGATGCTCAAGGCACTGAGCGTCGACCAGGCCTGCCTGCCGCCGGAGGTGCCGTGGTGCGATGCCACCACCTGCCCGCCCGCGCTGTGGACCGCCGCCGGGTACGTGGCGGTCGGTCGGGTGGCGGGCCGCGTCGAGGTCGTGGAGAAGCTCTCGGGTCGACTGGCGCGCCGCGCCAGGAGCGGTCCGTTCGCCTTCGATCCGCTGGCCGAGACCGGGTTACCCGCGGACCCGGCCGCCCGGCTGATGGGGAGCCTGGGGTACCAGCGGACCGGAGTTCAGGAAGGGCAAACGCTCTGGGTGCGCCGGCGCAACGGCAAGCGGGGCCGGAAGGGGCAACCCGCTAGGCCGTCCGCGGACCGTCCCTTCGCCGTCTTGGCCGAACTCAAGGCCCCGGCGCGCTGATCGCAGCGCCGCTGCTGGCCGGCGCCTAGGCCTGCAGGAGACCCCGGGCCGCGAGGTTCGCCATCAACGCCCGGCTGCCGAACTCCCATGGCGGGCACTGGTCCGTCGGGAGGACCCGGTTGATCAGGCCACCGAACTGCGGGGAGCGGATCCTGACGACATCGTGTGCATGGTGCGTGAAGCCGGAGCCGGGCGTGCCGCGATCCTGGGTCGGGGCAAACATGGTGCCGAGAAACAGCACCGCGCCGTCGGGAAACGGGTGGTGGCGATTCACCAGCTGCCCGGCGAGATCAGCGGGAGTCCGCGAGATCAACGTCATGGAGATGGTGTCGTCCAGCCGGAAGCCGTCGGTGCCGTCGACTTCAAGCCGGACTTCCACGGCACCTGCGTCGTCGAGCCCGAAGTTCTCGTCGAAGAGCCGGATGAACGGCCCGATTGCGCAGCTCGCGTTGTTGTCCTTGGCGCGCCCGAGCAGCAGCGCGGAGCGACCCTCGAAGTCCCGGAGGTTGACGTCGTTGCCGAGCGTGGCGCCCTGCACCCTGCCGTCGGAGGCGATGACCAGGACCACTTCCGGTTCGGGGTTGTTCCAAGCTGAATCCGGGTGCACGCCGATGTCCGCGCCAGTGCCCACCGCGGCCATCGGCTGCGCCTTCGTGAACAGTTCCGCGTCCGGGCCTAGTCCGACCTCGAGATACGGCGACCAGAGATTGCGGGCGCTCAGATGCTGCTTGAGCTCGGCGGCTTCCGGGCTTCCGGGGCGGACCTCGGCGATGCTGGACCCGAGAATGCCGGTCATCTCGGCCCGCGCGGTCTCGGCCCGGGAGGGATCTCCCTGGGCATGCTCTTCGATCACGCGTTCGAGCATGCTCCGGACGAAGGTCACGCCGGAAGCCTTGATCGCCTGGAGGTCGACCGGCGCCAGCAGTCTGGGCCGGTCATCGCTGCCGCTTGCGGTCGCGGCGAGGCAGTCCTCGAGGTCGGCGATCCGCGCGCCCGACGCAGCCCGCAGCGCCGCGGCCGGATCCGGTTCCTCGATCAAGTCGCGCATGGTGGCCCAGCTGCCGGTCACGTCGACCACGCCGCCGGGGTCTAGGCGGACCACGCTCGGTCCCGCTACATCGGGTCGCCAGACGCGGCCTGCGAACGTCCCTTCTCCGAAGTCCTCCGGGAGGACGTCAGCGGCCGCGAAGAGAGTCATCAGACTCTCGTTCCGTGCCGTTTTTCCTCGTACTGCTGGTGGTAGTCCTCGGCCAGCCAGAAATGTCCCGCGTCGACGATGTCGGTGGTCACCGGTCGGGCAAATCGAGCCTCCCGCGTGACCCGCTCGCGAGACGCGCTGGCGAGCATCGTCTGGCCGAAGTCGACGGGAAAGAGCACCGAACGGTACTGCGTACCGACGTCCGGGCCCTGCCGGTCGCCCTGGGTCGGGTCATGGATCTTCCAGAACATTTCCAGCAGGTCCTCGTAGCCGACGGCAGCCGGATCAAACTCGACCCGCACGGTTTCGGCATGCCCGGTCGTGCCCGTGCAGACATCTTCGTACGTGGGATCGGCCTGGGTGCCGCCCATGTACCCCACGGAGGTCGAACGCACGCCGTCGACCTTCCGGAAGGCGGTTTCGACACCCCAAAAGCATCCAGCGGCGAAGTATGCAACGGCCATAGCAGTCTCCTTGTGCGCCATCCTTGCCCCCCGTTCCCATTTCGTCAATCACCCGACGGCCCGGAAATCGCCCCCATCCGGTTTGCGGCGCCGTGCCGGTTATGGAAGAGTCCGAGTTGATCCGGAACGGGATCGCACCGCTGGGAGGCTCAGCCATGGACTCCATTGCACAGGCGCTGGCAAGCCCAAAGATGATTTGGCTTGCCATCTTCGTCGTTCTGTACTGGGGATACTGCATCTTCTGGGGGGTCAAGGGCGCGATCGCGTCCCGTACCGCGTCGGACTACTTCATCGCCGGTCGGCGGATTTCCATCCTGGTCTTTGTGCTCGCCGCCACCGCGACTTCCTTCTCGGGCTGGACGTTCATGGGGCATCCCGGCCTGATCTATCGGGACGGATTTCCCTACGCGTACGCGTCGTTCTACGCCATCACGATCCCGTTCACCGGCGTGCTGTTCCTCAAACGGCAGTGGATGATCGGCAAGCGTTTCGGGTTCGTGACGCCCGGCGAGATGCTGTCCACGTACTTCCGCTCGGACGCGATCCGCGTCCTCGTGGTCATCGTGGCGCTGGTGTTCTCGATTCCGTACCTGGGCGTGCAGCTGCGCGCGTCAGGTTTCCTGTTCAACGTGCTGACCGACGGCCTGCTCAACGTCGAAGTCGGCATGTGGCTGCTGTCGCTGGTGGTGCTGATCTACGTGGCGTCGGGCGGGCTGCGCGCCGTTGCGTACGTCGACACGCTCCAGTGCATCCTGCTGGCGGGCGGGATCGTGATCATCGGGATCGTGACACTTGCCTACGTCGGCGGCATCGGCAACCTGGTGGACGGCATCAAGGTGCTCGCCGAACATGACACCAAGCTCACCCCCGACGGCTACAGCCACTATGTCGCGATTCCGGGGGTGATCCAGTTCGTGGAGGCCGGTCCGTCCGCGGTTGGCGGCGCTTGGACCGGCATCATGGTGCTCACCTACATGTTCGCGCTGATGGGCATCCAGGCAGCGCCCGCCTTCACGATGTGGGCGTACTCGAACCGCGACCCGAAGCCGTTCGCGCCGCAGCAGGTCTGGGCATCGTCCTTCGGAATCGGCTTGATCCTGTTCACGTTCACCGCCATCCAGGGCATGGGTGGACACCTCCTGGGCGCCGATGCGGCGTTCCTGGCGTCGGCCCCGGAGGCCGTGACCAATGTCATCGGCCCCGGCCTCGCCACCGGCGACCTCATGACCGAGGCCGGCAAGCAGGGGATGCTGGTGCCACAGCTCATCAACCTGCTGGAGGGAACCGCCCCGTGGCTGCTGGCGCTGCTATCGGTGTGCGCGCTGGCCGCCATGCAGTCGACCGGCGCCGCCTACATGTCGACGGCCGGCGGCATGCTGACCCGCGACCTGATCAAGCATTACCTGATCCCGGACGCCAGCCACACCGCCCAGAAGGCCTACGGCCGGATCGGCGTCGCGTTCATCGTGATCGCCGCGCTGGTGGTGGCGACCGTCTCGAGTGACGCGCTCGTGCTGCTGGGCGGCCTTGCCGTTGCCTACGGTTTCCAGATGTGGCCGTCGTTGATCGCGGTGTGCTGGTGGCCGTGGCTGACCCGCGCCGGGGTGGTCTTCGGGCTGATCGCCGGCCTTGTCGCGGTCACGCTGACCGAAAATCTCGGTCGGGACTGGTTCGGAATCGAAGCCTGGGGTCGATGGCCGCTGACCATCCATTCCGCCGGTTGGGGGATCATCTTCAACCTCGGCATCGCCGTGATCGTGTCATACTTCACGCAGGACGAGACGGAGACACGGCACCGGATGACGTTCCACTCGTTCCTGCGCGAGCATGCCGCGCTGCCGGAGGAGAAACGGTCCCTGGTGCCGATCGCGTGGATCATCACGCTGGCGTGGTTCTTCTTCGGAATCGGGCCCGGCGCCGTCATCGGCAACTGGATCTTCGGCGATCCGAACATGCCGAGCGAATGGATCTTCGGCATTCCGTCGATCTGGGCATGGCAGATCCTGTTCTGGGCGATCGGCGTCTACATGATGTGGATGCTGGCCTACCGGATGGAACTTTCCACGCCACCCAGGACGGCGGTGCAGCCGATCACGGAGGACATCGGCGACCAGCCGGCGCCCGCCACCAGCACGGCGTCGTAGCGCTGTGACGGGGGCGCGCCTGGCGCGCCCCCGTCCCGCGGGAGGCTCGGCATGGCGTGGTTCGTGCTGACCACCGGACTGCTCGCGGCCGCATTGTGGATACCGGTGTCGCGACTGGTCTGGACCCTCAGTGTCCGGCGCCTCGAGCGGCGCGCCAAGCGCCGTCTCGACGCCGCGGAAATTGCCGGCCAGAAGCGCCGGGCCGGTTTCATCGCGTTTCTGGTCGTGGTGCCGTTCGCGTTGCTGTTCAACTTCTGGCTGCTGTTGCCCGATGCCTGACCGCCGGTACCGGGTGCTGTACTGGATCGCGATCGCGATGGCGGCGTTTACGGTCGTCTGGATGCTGGCGGAGTATCTGGATGTCGCCGGCAAGTATCCCGGCCGCATCGCCTACCGCGAAGGAAACCGGGCGTTCCTGGACGGGCGGTACGAGGAGGCGCTGCAAAAGTACGGGGCCGCGTTGTCCGAGGACGCGCGCAATGTGTACGCGGCGGAAGGCATCGCCCGCAGCCTGCAACGGCTCCAACGGCACGACGCTGCCCTTGCCGCCTTCGACGACGCCCTCGCGATCGACCCGGAGTTCGCGGCCGGGATCGCCAATCGCGGCATTCTGCTGGACACGATGGGGCGCCATGCGGACGCGCTCAAGGCGTACCAGGCGGCGCTGGCAATCGACCCGGACCTGTCGGACGGCATGCACTGGATCGACCGGCTCCTATACAACGTGCAAGTGCGGCCGCCGACCATCGAGGATCGCATGCGCTACCTCGAGGAGCAGTTGGCCCTGCCGGCACATCGTCGGGTGCTGGTCCGGCCGCTCGAAGACCTGCTGCAGCGTCCGTACGAACGCTGACGGAGCGACAGCGCGTGCGGCCTATCCGAAAACGGGAAGGCCCAGGATATCGACCGCCAGCACCCGGAGCGCGAAGATCAGGGCAATACAACCGAAGAGGAGCCGCACCCAGTCGCGCTCGCCCTCCTCGTCCCGGAAGGTAATCCCGTGCCAGGCAATCGCGCCGGTCGCGGCGAGGAAGACCCAGTCGAGCAGCGCATCCATGGCGGCGGTCGGACGGTTTCCGGGGTCAGTAGCAGGGCGGGAAGAAACAGCCTTCGGGCGGGTTGCCAGCAGCGGCCAGCGCGACTACGAGCGCGACGACTCCGAGGACCAGCCCGCCGGCAATGACGCCTTGGCGCGGCGACGGAGTGGGCGGAGCAACGGCATCCGCCAGCGCTTGCGGGGGCACCCCTCGCCGCAGCGTCAGCCGGGCATAATGGCGGACCCACACCGGCACGACCTTGCCCACGAGGTAGGCAGTGAACGCCCGCTCCACGGCCGCGGGATCGAGATCGCCAAACCAGTTCCGATGCGCCAGCGCGAACACCTGGTACTCCGCGATGTCGAGCTGCTGCGCCGCGCCGAGCACGAGGTCTAGGTCTTGGCGGCCTGGGGTGCCAGGAATTCCTAGCCGCTTCGAATGCATCTTCCCGGTCCCGTAAGCGCGGTGTCAGTGTCAGAATACCCATGAACTAGGTCTTCCGGCGGCCGTACCCCGTCGCGGGCGCGGCAAATGTGCCGGCCGTGGGCAGTCGGGGTGCACCCTGTTCCGGGGCCGCCGCCTCCTCCGGATCTCTGCCCGGGCGGGCCGGCTGGCGGGTGCGGGTACGCGCTGGGCGCGAAATGCCCCGCGATTTGGGCTATTTCAAGCTTGCATATGGTGGGGGGCCACACCGGGGAACACGATGGGTCAGGACGGCGACAAGCCCGGTGGGGAGGCGGTTGACGCCCGGGTCGGCGGGCAGGCGCGGCGGCATGCCCGCCTCGGCTTGGAAGCCGGCCGGGTGGCCGCTCGCTACGTCGGAAGGCGGGCCAGTGGCCGCCAAGACGACGGCGTATCCGGGGCATCTGAATTAGTCCGAGCGCTGGGGGGTCTCAAGGGGCCCATCATGAAAGTCGCCCAGTTGCTGGCGGCGGTCCCCGACCTGCTGCCGCCGGAGTACGCCAAGCAGCTGAGCACCCTCCAGGCCGATGCTCCCCCGATGGGATGGCTGTTCGTGCGCCGGCGCATGGCGTCGGAACTCGGCCCCCGCTGGCAGGATCACTTCGAGGAATTCGGACGAACGGCGGCGCATGCGGCATCACTCGGGCAGGTCCATCGTGCCCGCGCCGGCGGACGCTACCTGGCACTCAAGCTGCAGTACCCCGACATGGTCTCGACGGTGCAGGCCGATCTCAAGCAGCTCCGGTTCTTCCTCCGTTTGTACGGTCGCTACGATCGCGCGATCCACACGAGCGAGATCTACGCGGAACTGGCTGCGCGGCTGCAGGAGGAACTCGACTACGAGCGCGAGCGGCGGACGATGCGGATGTTCGCGAACATGCTGGCCTCGACGGACGGTGTCCGGGTTCCTGAGCCGGTCGAGACGCTTTGTACCGACCGGCTGCTCACCATGAGCTGGCTGGAAGGCCGGCGCCTCAACGAATTCGCGGACGCCCCGCAGGAGGTGCGGGACCAGGCAGCGCTCCGGCTGTTCCACGCGTGGTACCAGCCGTTCTACTGGTACGGCGTGATTCATGGCGACCCGCACCCCGGCAATTATTCACTGGCAGAGGATGGAGCCCTCAACCTCCTCGACTTCGGATGCGTGCGCAGCTTCGAGGCACGATTTGTCGAAGGTGTGATCAATCTCTATCGGGCCAAACGCGATCTCGACAGGGAACTGGCTGTCGCTGCCTACGAATCATGGGGTTTCACCGGCCTCTCGCGCGAGATGCTGGATGTACTCGACCTTTGGGCCGATTACCTTTATGCGCCGCTGCTTGATGACCAGACCCGCCCGATACAGGAAGGCACCACGGAAGGTCGCCGGGTCGTCGTGCATGTCCATCGGGAACTGCGGCGCTTGGGCGGCGTGAAACCCCCACGGGAATTCGTGCTGGTCGACCGGGCCGCGATCGGCTTGGGGTCGGTCTTCACCACCCTCGGTGCCCAGCTCAACTGGCATCGGCTGATCGAGGAGATCATGGGCGGCTTTTCCGTGGAGGCGCTCACCCGCAACCAGAAGCGCGCCTTGCAACAGGCGGGTCTCGAGCCGGTCAATGCCGGGTCGGAAGAACCTGCGACCGGATGAACCAGACGGCCGGCGCCGGCCGGACCCCTGGGATCGAACTCACTCCTCGCTGGTTTCGACCGGCCAGGCCATTCGCCACCGTGCCCCGAAGGGCTTGCTCCAACCTACGCCGGCGGTTGGCTGGGGCGGAACGCGTGCCTATAGTCGGAAGCCGCATTCAGCGGGCGCGTAGCTCAGCGGGAGAGCACTACGTTGACATCGTAGGGGTCGCTGGTTCAATCCCAGCCGCGCCCACCACCATTTGTGTCGGTATCGGCATAACTTGGCCGTTTGGCCACGTTATGAGGGGTCAGCGGTATTGGCCACGTTATGAGGTGTCCATTCGCCGCGCCCAGCACCTGAGCTCCCGGACCCGCCCGGGCAGGCGTTTCCGCAGCGAATTCACCCTGACGCCAAGCGTTCTGGCCGCCTTGCGCAAACTCACCGTCTCCGGGTCTCGAAGCATCGCTTCGAAACGTGCGTCGATCTGGTCCCAGTCGATGGTGGAGCGCCGCCGCTGGCCGGGTGGTGCCCGAACCTCCCTTGGCCCGACCGGCAGGTCACCGCCGCGAAGCAGGAAGTGGATCGGGCGCACGCCAAGCTGCATGCATAGCCGCAATAGCGATTCAATGCTGACGGTGCCACTTGCCATCCATCTGGATGGCGAGTGAACCGAAACCCCCACCCGCCGCGCGAATGCCGACCGATTGCCGTCGTCCAGCGTGTCCACGAGATGCCGGACCACGCGCGAGAAGTCGCTGGGCGTCGCCGTGCGCGCGAGGGATGCTTCGCCATTGCCTCCAGGGCGGCGCAGAGGTCCGCGCACACGCGGGCCATCCAGATCTGGCGTGGCGGGAGGGTTCCCCGACCCGCTGCAGGCTGTGCTGCGGCCAGATCCGCGGCACATTCGGCGCACCATCCCACGGCCGTGTCGTGCGGCAGCCAGGGCTGGACCACGCCGCACCCGGGGCAGCGCATCGCCAGTGCGCAACCTAGACCATCGGCTGCCAAGTGACTTGTCGTTGAACGTGGGCGAAGGGTGACTCGGCCCCGTCTGGGAACCAGGCTCCTCGTATCTGAGCCATCTCCCGGAAATTGTTACATTGCGCTCTTGTCGCGGCATCGGAGGCACGCGATGGGCGCTTTGCGGGGCGGGCATGCGGGCACGGGCGATCTGCCCTTCCCGAACGCCGGCACTCCCAACTGGGCGAACCAGACGATCTGGACCGGCGACAACCTTGACATCATGCGTGGCATGAACAGCGAGTCGGTCGACCTGATCTACCTGGACCCGCCGTTCAACTCGAAGGCCAACTACGCTGCGCCCATCGGCTCGCAGGCGGCCGGGGCTGCGTTCAAGGATACGTGGGGCCTTGACGACGTAAACCTCGCTTGGCATGGCGAGATCAAGCACGAGTATCCGGGCCTCTACGACCTGCTGAACGCCACCCGCCGGATCCACAACGATTCCATGATGAGCTACCTGATCTACATGGCGATCAGGATCATGGAGATGCGGCGCCTGCTCAAGCCGACCGGGAGCATCTACCTGCACTGCGACCCGACTGCGGGGCACTATCTGAAGTTGCTGATGGACTCGATCTTTGGCGCAGAGCGGTTCCGCTCGGAGATCGCTTGGAAGCGGAGCAGCGCCCACAGCGACACCAAGCAGGGACGTCGGCAGCACGGCCGAATCCACGATGTGCTGCTCTATTACACGAAGGGCGACTCTTGGACCTGGAACCCGGTCTATACCGAGTATGACGCGGAATACGTCAGCAGGTTTTATCGCCACGTCGAAGCCGGGACTGGCCGACGGTACCGAAAGGGGGATCTGACCGGGGCGAAGCCAGGGGGCGACACCCGCTACGAGTGGCGCGTGAAGCGGCCGGCCAAGGGCGATTGGGAAGCCGATCTCGGGGACGAGTGGAGGACAGGGCCCCGGCAGGGATGGGAATATCGGGGCGTGCTGCCTTACAAGGGGCGCTACTGGGCCTACGCTAGGGAGCGCATGCGCCAGTTTTCAGAGCGGGGCCGGCTCGTCTATGCGCGCTCGGGGATGCCCAACTACAAGCGCTATCTGGACGAGATGCTGGGGGTGCCTCTCCAGGACCTATGGACCGATATCGGCCCCATCGCGCCGAGAACCCGCGAGCGCACCGGATACCCCACGCAAAAACCGCTGGCGCTGGTGGAGCGCGTCATCGCCGCCAGCTCCAACGAGGGCGACGTCGTTCTTGATTCGTTCTGCGGGTGCGCTACGGCCTGCATCGCTGCGGAGCGGCTGCAACGCCAGTGGGTCGGAATCGACATTTCGCCAAAGGCGGCCGACCTCGTGAAGTCCCGCATGCAGGAAGAACTCGGCCTGTTTTTCAATGGGGCGCACCGTTCCGACATTCCTCAGCGAACCGATGTTGGGGTCGTGCTTCGCTACAACGACGAGCGCAACCGTCGGTACCTCTACGGCCAGCAGGTCGGCTACTGCGCCGGCTGCGAAAACCACTTCGAGCTTCGCAACATGGAGGTGGACCACATAATCGCGCGCTCAAAGGGCGGCACCGACCACATCAGCAATCTGCAGCTGCTTTGCGGCGCCTGCAACCGGACGAAAGGGACCAAGTCGCAGGAACAACTGCTGGTGCTCCTGACCAACAAGGGGTGGCTCAAGCAGCGCCACGCAGCCTAGCGTGGCTGCTCCCCCGGGCCAAATTTGGCTGACGACAGCGATGCGTAGCCCGTCGCTTTGCCTCTCGCACCGAGCTGTCGGGTACGAATCTGCATTCGAGTCAAGACGTTGTATCGACTCGCATTTTGTTCCCGAAATGGGCTATAATGCGAAAAGCCCCCAGGACCGGAATCCTGGGGGCTTAACGATGTAACCCGCGGAGGCCAAGCCGCAGGGAACGATGCATGCGCCTGATTGGTAGCAGCCTCGGACTCTGCGGTCAAGCCTCGGCACACTCACTGGAGTTGGCCAATGGCTTACTACAAGCTCAAGAAATCCTCGGACGGGCAGTTTTATTTCAACCTGCACGCCGCTAACCACGAGGTGATCGCGACGTCTGAGCGTTACACGACGAAGCAATCAGCCGAAAACGGTATTCGGTCCGTGCGTGACAACGCCGGAACCCAGGACGTCAGGGACGAAACCTGACCCCGCCCGACGGATAACCGGGTATGGCCCGCTCGATGCGGCGGGCCATGCTCGCAAGCTCCTCCCTACTGGCGATGCAGCTGCCAACTTCTCCAAGGTCGAGATGATGGGCCATCTCATGAATGAGGCCCGTGTCTCCCAGAATCTCCTCGACGCCACGCACGCCCGATTTCAGCGCGAGAAACCCGACGAAGCAAGCGCGGTGCATCGTCTCCGGCGTGACCCCGTGCTCCTCAACCTGTTCGGCAAGTGAGGCAGCGTCCTCTGGCGAGAGCCGGCGGAACGGACGGCTGTCGATGTAATCCGTCTCGCCCAAATTCCTAGCCCGGACGACCGCCTCGATGCTTGTGGGTGAAGCCTTGATGACCGTGGCAAACCGCCGCCGTTGACCATCGGGATTTGGTAGCGAGTATGTCGCGCTGTAGTAGCAGTCCATTGGGCACCCTCCGATTACTGCCGCATGATGGCTTCTTGCGCGACAAAAAGCCTGCCGCATGTTCGCTAGTCGGAAATTGATACGTGGTCTGCGTGACCTGCTCCCCGAAAGTTGGACCACGCAAAACGAGAAAATTCTCAGTCTTGGAGCTGCCTAGGTCCCGGGGAGCAGGTCAAAAGTGAAGCCATCGGAAGTCGAGAGTTGGATGTAATCCTTCCTGACACCCGTTCCTTCCGCCAGTGACATCTCTGAAACGGACGGCGTCTGCGTTGCTTCCAGCGCATTTGGGACGAACGGGCGCTACAACAGGGCTGGTTGCGGATAGGGGCGACCAGGCACATTGACCAGGACAATTCCGCGTCGCTTCCGCCGCCTGCCCACGCCCCGGCCGACGTGGCCACGACAGGAGGTCGCAATGTCAGGAGCAAAGTCCTTTCGGCGTACCCGCATCGGCGATCGTACGCTGCACCCCGCCACGCAGATGATGTCGTACGGATATGACCCGTCCATGTCCGAGGGAGCCGTCAAGCCTCCGGTGTTTCTGACCTCGACGTTCGCCTTCCAGTCGGCGGAAGAAGGGGCCGACTTCTTCGACGTGGTCGCGGGACGCAAGGCGGCACCGCAGGACGGTGGCGCCGGCGGTCTGGTGTACAGCCGCTTCAACCACCCCAACACGGAAATAGTCGAGGACCGACTGGCGCTGCTGGACGGGGCCGAAAGCGCCTTGCTGACCGCCTCGGGCATGGCCGCGATCGGGGCGTTGTTCCTGACCATGGCCCGTCCGGGCGACGCCGTCGTCCACTACACGCCGCTCTACGGCGGCACGGAAACCCTGCTGACCAAGGTCATGCCTGCCTTGGGGGTGCATTCGGTTCCGTTCACCGATGGGTTGTCGGAGACCGCGCTCCTCCACGCGCTCGACACTGCGGCGCGCCTGGGCCCGGTAAAGATGCTGTACTTGGAAACCCCGGCGAACCCCACCAACGCCGTCATTGATCTGGCCATGACGCGGCAGGTGATTGACCAGTGGTCGCGGACGGACGCCGAGCGCCCGATCATCGTCTGCGACAACACCATGTTGGGGCCGGTGTTCCAGAAGCCCATCGCACTTGGCACCGATATCTGCGTTTACTCGCTGACCAAGTACATCGGTGGGCACAGCGACTTGATCGCGGGCGGCATCACCGGTTCGCGCGAACTCCTGAACCCCATCCGCCTGACCCGTAGCGCCTTCGGCTTTCAACTCGATCCGCACTCTTCCTGGATGCTCTCCAGATCGCTGGAGACCCTGTCCCTGCGGATGGAACGGGCCGCCCAGTCTGGGTCGCAAGTTGCAGCCTGGCTGGCTCAGAACACCATCGTTCCCTGCCGGGTGCTGCACCCGGAGCATGCGGATGACCCGAAGGCGGCCGAGGTATTTTCGGCGCAGTGCAGCGGACCCGGGTCAACCTTCTCCTTCGCGGTCGACGACGACCGCTCGCTTGCGTTTCGGATCCTGAATGAACTGAGCCTGTTCAAGCTGGCCGTGAGTCTGGGCGGTACCGAGTCGCTGGCCTGTCACCCGGCTTCCACGACCCATTCGGGCGTGCCGCCGGAAACTCGCCGCGCCGCCGGCGTGACAGACGGCCTCATCCGGCTTTCCGTCGGACTGGAGCATCCCGAAGACCTCATCGAGGATTTGCGACAGGCCTTTACCAGGGCGGTGTAGGGCGAGTGGTCCTAGGCGAGCCAAGCCCTGCAAGACAGGTCGAAAGGTGGCGCACCTCTCTTGCTGCCGGCTCGGACGTCAGGCAATCACGGCAGGTCGGTGGGAATCGCTACATTATGTGACAAGATTCACGGTATTGGCCAAGTTAATGTTCCAATGCCCGTCGGCAGCTGTGCGATGAACGCCCTGATGTGACCCAAACCGGGCGACCTACGGCCACATAGTGGTGTTGCCTGTGGCCAACAATTCGGGACTTGTCCGTACGCCGCCGTGTTGGCACCTAGCGTTCGAGCGAAAAGGCACTGCCCAAAGAACTTACTCTACGAACGGTTGTTCGCCGACTTAACCGTTCGCAGCTGCATCATCAATTCCTCACCCCTCTTCGTCAATTCCCAAAATAGAGCCATCCCGCCCTTGGATGTTCTTGTGTAATTGGTGCGGATTAGTCCCAAGGCTGTTAACTGTAAGCGAATAGTCTGAAAATCTTGGTGATCAACGCGAACTTGTTGAGGTTCACCCGCAAAATTCTTGCGCCAGATCGCAACACCCAAGGCCGCATCGACTGTCCCGTCACTTGGATGCTTTTGCAAGTCAGGGGAAATCCACCCAAATAGCTCGTTCCAGCTTACGGAGACCTCCCTTGTCCTATTTCCCTGCGGGAAAGACTCGTAGTAGTTCAATCGCAGAGTAATGGCTTCCTCCATAGGAGCTAAGTCCGTATTCTTCGCAGAGGCTCGTGATTCCAATTCGGACACACTGGCTTGCAGTTGGACATTCTCTTTGCGCAATATGTTTAGATCTTCCAGCAATTCTCCGCTGACCACATTGGTGGCACGAACCCAGCCAACCGCCGGATAAACCTTAATCGTTTTCGACAAACTTAGTGCTACCAGCCCTGGTAATTCGGCAGCGTCGCTCCACATCTTCACTAATCTGTTTGTTCTGACTTTCTCACGAAATGTTTCCAATTTGCTCCTTAATTCTGGGGCAATATCAGATTTTCCTACAGGAATTTCGTCTGGTCGTTCGTGCAAGAACGCGAGGACTTTGAGCCCACGGGCAATAGCATAATCATATTCTTTCTCCGTATAACTCATTCCTTCTTCTGTTAATGATCCATAGCGGCCACCAATGATCACAATGTAGTAATCACAGTCATCTATCACGCGTTGAATGAATTTCCACTGCTCCTCGTCTGTAGCAGGAAAAAGCTCCATCCCGGCCGGAATGCAATCCAATTCCATGACAGTTTGTATTACCTTCTGACGTTCTTCCTTTAGGTCTGCGTAGGTCGAACTAACGAAGATCTGATAACGTTTTTCCATTTCCTGAACCTACGGTGTCTTGCGGACTGGTGTCTGACCACCCGAACCGCGGAGATTCGCTACTTTGCCTAGCAGATCAAACCAGAACGGCGCCCCTAGACTCACGGCAGCAGTAGTAATGATCCACCCCAACAACGTCTTGAGCCAGTCCAAGGCACTGCTAGGAGCGGCGCTCCAGCCGATGGGAAAAGCTTCTAGGTCGTCTAAGCTGCTGGCCTCGAGTCCCGAGACCTCGCCGGTTTGCGCCGCTACCTGAGCCTGTGCTGCGATCTGTGTCCGCAGCGCGTCGTTGCGCCAAAATTCTTCAGCCATATGAATGGAACTGGCATTGGTCGCCAATGTAACGGAGCCTGCGATCGCAAAGATCATCACCTTGGCTTGACGCTTGTACCAGCCAGCCACCCTTGACATACCTTCGTCAAACCAGCCAGCAAGTCTATCTTTCAGGGCAGTGGCAGCATCGTCTCCATCGTCGATGAGTGCCGCGAGGACTTCCTTCAGCGGATGATCCGAACTTATGCTGCTGACCAGGGCCTTGGCTTCTTCGGCTGAATGGGCCACGTAGGACTTGCCATTGCTTTCCTTGGCGATCACTTCCAAGACGACCCCGCTGAGCGTGTCAGGGTTAATGTAGGACGGCAGTTTCTTGTCTTTTGACAAATTCTTGATGAGCGGATGCTCGTACACTTTTTCTGCATAAGTGCCGCCTAGCAGGTTCTGGACGCCCTTGCGCAAGTTCTTCGAACGCAATGCGCACAGGCTGGCTATCCACTCCTGGACAGCTGACGCTACTAGGCTAAGCACGACATAGAAGAAGATCAGTCCAAGACCAACATCAATTATCGGATGGTCCAACATTGCAATTGTTACCCCTCAGTTTGCTACAGGTATCCCTGCTTGCCGATTCCGGTGAACATGTTGCGTCTGCGCACGATTGAATTTCCTTAGGCGCAAACACCAAGTAGATCTCTCCGTCGAGGCCTCATCTATTCCCATCCCCGACGGATGTCGGTTCGATTGCACTGCGGGCAGTGGACCGGCACCGACGGTTGATTGCGCCTCTCCGCTTCTAGCCGCTCGCGCCCGCTCAGTACCTGAGTCTCGAAACGGTGTCCGCAATTGTTGCACCGAAAACGAACCAGATCAGTCACTGGTTACTCCTGCTCGTTCCAGAAAATCCTCCCACAGTCGTTCGGCAGCTGCCTCCGGAGTCAGCCGTTCTTGGTCCCCTCCAAACCCCATTGCTGAGCTCAGGTAGAGCTCATATTCGTCGGCATTGACCGTAAACATGCCGTTTGCCGTGTTGGGCGGGGCGCTTTCGGCGAACGAATACGAAATGTCGCCGAGCGCTGTATTCCCACTACGCCCATGGACAGTGATGTGTGCCGTACCGTGTTCACGCGCTCGGTTGACGATCGTGCAGGTGAAAGAGGCGGGGGAAAGCAACTTTATGCGCCCTCTCAGGTCCTCTATCGCGTCAATTTCCGCAACCGCACGCTCGAAGTAGCCTCGGATCGCGCCAAAGGCTGCCTCGCGAAAATCGCTGCGGTCGATCTCGTCGAAATCCCGCTTCACACGATAGCGGCGGACTCCCGGCTGAACAGGCGCTGCCGGAATTGTCGCCTCGCCCCGCTCCGTGCTACTCGGCGCCCCTTCGGCGTCCAGTATCCGCCTCAGTTCCCGTACGACATCAACGAAGGCATGGTTCTCGTTGGTCCATTCGCTGACCGGCTTGCCGTCTCGAGGAAGTGCCTTGAGATCTCGGAGGGGAGTGGAGGGCCAATCACAGGGCTCCAAGATTATGGGAACCACTCTGGCGTGGCCCGACCGATGGCGTTCGAGGGCTCGGTCCATTTCTCTTTCCACGCAATAGTCCGAGGCAAGAAAATCTGGACTGACCAGCAGCAGGAATAACCGGGAGGCTTCCAGCCGTTCGGCGATCTCGGCGTCGATTGCCCCGCCTGCGAGGATTTCTCGATCAAACCATTCATCGATGCGCCGATCCCGGCGAAGCACAGCCAAATGGGTGTGCAGCCGATCGAGAGCTGCTTCGTCCTTGTGTGAATAAGAGATAAATACCTTCATCTTCAGCGCTTTTCCCGGAGTTGGTCCTGACTAGTGCTTTCGGTCACGTGGCGGGTTGGGATCGTTTCCAGGCGGCACCGTGTCGGAGTCCCGCCATCGGCCATCCCGTCCCTGGATGCGAACTTCGCCCCCTCCCAGATTGGCGACCGTCTGTTTGGCTGCCTGCTCAGCCTTGCGCTGAGTCCCGTGCACGCTGCTTGCCCGTTTGCCACCCGGGGCCTTCACGGCCCAGCCTTTTGGATGCTTGGTCACATAGCGATCCGCCATCAACATTTTCCTTTCCGGTTGACCTCGGGACCTCGAAGGAGGTATATCGTAGATCCATAAAGTTTCTTTGTCCATATAGAAACTAGACGCGTATGAGTGCAGGAGTATCGGAACTGAGGTGGGGCATCGAGCGTCGCCTCGAATTCATAGAATTCCGGCTGTACTGGGAGGGAGGGATCAACCGCAGTGACATCGTGGAACAGTTCGGCGTGTCGGTACCTCAGGCCTCCAAGGACCTCAGCCGGTACCAGGAGCTCGCGCCAGACAACATGGCGTACGACAAGAGCGAGAAACGATACTTCCCGGCTCCTCACTTCGTGCCCCGGTTTTATCGACCGGATCCAGACGAGCACCTTGCTCAGCTCAATGCCGTGGCCACGCTTGCCGTGCCACCCCAGGAAACCTGGTTGTCAAGAACTCCGAACGTTGACTCACTGCCAGCGCTACAACGCAAAGTTGAACCCGAGGTCCTGCGCGCACTACTAGATGCAGTAAAGGACGAACGGGCCTTGGAAATTCTGTATCAGTCGATGAACCCCGTGCGCCCCGAGCCCGTGTGGCGGGGAATCAGCCCGCACGCCTTCGCCAACGACGGCTACCGCTGGCACGTTCGCGCTTTCTGCCACATCGACAGCTCCTTCAAGGATTTCCTGCTCTCTCGTTGTCTCGACTATCGTCCTGCCGGCCGCGCACTAGGGAAGCCATCAGACGATCGAGACTGGACACAAGTCTTGGATGTAGAGCTTAGACCCAATCCAAAATTGTCCAAGTCTCAACAACTCGTAATTTCTGACGATTATGGAATGGAGAACGGCAAGCTTAAGGTTTCCATCAGGAAATCACTCTTCTTCTACTTCGAACGCCACCACCGACTTGATTTGGCGGAAGCCGTTCACAGGCCACAGGAAGCACCTGTTGTCATTGAACGTCGAATACGTGCAACCTCCCAAACGTGACAGCAATCGCGGGCACGTCTCGACTCTTCACAACGCGGGGCCGACGACGAAGGCGCCTCCATGCCGACTGGACCCGAGACGCGCCCGGGTACCGCAATGTGAAGGACGTTTTCGGACACGCGACGAGGCGACGGATATCTGATCGAACGACAAGGCCCTACGGTTCGCCCCAACCACATGGAGGCACTTATGCCGCCAAGGAAGCCGCGGAGGACCGTCCATCTGGAAGCCAGCGTTTGGTAAAACGAGCAGGACGACAAAATTCACAATGCTGCGAAGGGAGATCACGGCTTCATCACGACCGTGAACTGGGATCCTGCCAGCCTGCGCGGACACCCAAACCTGTTTCGAAAGCTCGCCCAGCACCTGCGAGACCATGGTGCCTTCCCCCGGGATGAGGGCCCAATACCTGAGCGTCTATTGAGCGGGCAACCGGTGCCTGTCGCCTCGTAGGCGGATTGACCTAATGAGCGGGACACGCTCGGATCCGAGAATTTGCTGGCTGTCCGCGGTCCAAACTCAGAGGAACAGGTCTAGCACGTGCGCCAACATTACGACTGGATCAGCCGATCCAGGCTGACCGCATAGGCTGCTACAGGCTCAAAATGCACACACCGGTCCTGTGGAGGCAACCCGATCTGCTCAGGGAGAGCCGGTCCACATCATCATGCCGACGCCGACGGTCACAACGCGCCCAGTGACAACACTGACACGGCGAAGTAACTGCCGAGCTAATTGGGCTGGCGAGCCGACGCGTTCGACGCGGGTCCGGCTGCACTCCAACTGCTGCGAATGCTCAGGAGCGAGGCCCCGGGGGCAGCGCAGGCATTGAAGACGGTGGCGGTCAACGGGCGGTTCGATCAGCGCAGAAGGCTATCAATCAGTTGTCGGGAAGACTTAGCCGAGCGATTGCGGTATAGCCCCGATAGCCAACGCCGCACTCGACGGCAGACGGACAGGGGACGAAATTGGCCGTAATCGACCTATTTTCCCATCAGAAGCAAGTTGCCGAAGGCGGCACGCCTGATGTCTTCACCTATGACTCGCTGCCCGAACGGCTCTTGGTTCAAGTTATCCACATCTGGAAAGACGCCATTGGCCCGTATTACCAGGCCCAAGGTTACGAGTTGGAAGAGCCGCCCCATAACAATGTCGGATGGCAGTACATTCATGACACGATTGCCCGAGAACACGGGGTATTCCAGCTGGGCCGCATCGACCGCATCGACGAGCGTTGCCAGACCTACCTTCGAAAAAGCCCCTCGGTTGACGCGTCGCTCGACCTGATCGAAATGAGCTTCAGGTACGTCGACCGGCATGTGCGACAATGTAGCCAGTACGAGCGAGAAGACCTTGGCATCGCGGTTACGGCAGACGCTGCAATCGAAGAACTGAACGAGCGATTCCGGCGCGCCGGCGTCGGTTACCGGTTTGAGGGCGGAATGCTCATCCGCGTGGATTCAGAGCTGGTCCACTCCGAAGTAGTCCTGCCAGCATTGCACTTTCTCCAACACAAGGGCTTCGAAGGCCCGCGTGGCGAGTTCCTGAAGGCGCATGCTCACTTCCGTGCCGGCGAAACCAAGGCCGCCGTCATCGAGGCGAACAACGCTTTCGAAAGTACATTGAAGACGATTTGCGACCAAAGAGGTTGGTCGTATCCGGAACGGCCCCGGGCATCAGATCTGCTTAAGGTGGTGCGGGAGAAAGGCCTCCTACCCAACTACCTCGACCAGTCGTTTGATCAATTGACCGCCACGCTGAAGTCTGGTCTGCCGAAAGTCAGAGGAGAAGAAGGCGGCCATGGGCAAGGATCGATCGCGCGTCCCACGCCGCAGTATGTGGCAGCATATGCGCTACATCTCGCGGCGGCACAGATTCTCTTCCTGGCCGAGGTGCATAGAACCGAGGGCTAGTAAGCCGCCAAGCCGGCCCTGCTGTGGGATCAGTGACTTGCTCCCTGGTGGGATCACCCATTGCGAGAACAATCTCGGATAGGATTTCGTGGCCCGATCGGGGAAGAGGCCATAAAGCGGTCGAAGTTCAGTGAGCAGCAGATCACGTTCATCCTGCGCCAGGCGAAGGAAGGGACGCAGGTCGAGGAGGTGCGCCGGCAGGCGGGGACTTCTGTGCAGAGGTATCCTTGTGAAGGCCCCACCGGTCAGGCGGCCAGTGCTACAGACCGTGCTGCGCGCGCAGCTTGACACGAGCTTCCTCACAAGAGCTGCGGTATTGGCCAAGTTATGCCCCATAGTTCGCGGTATTGGCCAAGTGTTGGTCCCGCGGCTCCCCACTACAGTGCTAGAAGCGCCCTGATTCGGGCTTGATCGCGCGATTCCCGGCCAACTTATGGGTTCAGGTGCGGCCAACAATTGGGAATACCGACAATTTGTGTCGGGAATTTCATAATTTGGCCGAACGGCCACGTAATGAGCCCCAGACGGGAACGGCCAGGTAATGAGCCCTCTCTTTCAGGGCACGCCGACGCAGTTCTTCGACCTCCGCGGGCAGGCGTTGGTGACCTGCCCCCACTGAATTGGTCCACCGTGAAGGTGAGTGAACGGAGGCCTTGGACTTGGTGCCGGGGAGTTAGGCTCGGACTACGCCGCTAGGTAGCCGTCATCGCACATGATGGTGTGGCCGGTCACCAGTTCGGACGCATCGCTCGCGAGGAAGATTGCAGCCCCGATCAGATCGCGCGGCAAGCCCACCCGCGGCCGGAGCATACGCGCCTTGATGAAATCGGCAGTGAGCGAGGTCGTCTGGGCGGCCTTTTGGGTCATGGGGGATTCCATCAGAGTGGGTCCGATGCCATTGACGCGCACACCTCTCTCGCGCCACTCCAACGCCAAGACCTTGGTCACTTGGGCGACGCCGCCCTTCGACGCGATGTAGGCGCTCGACAACGGATAGGCGATAAAGGAGCCGATCGACGCCATGTTGATGATGCTGCCCTTGCCCTGCTCCAGCATGACAGTGCCGAACGCCTGACAGCACAGATACGTGCCCTTTAGGTTGAGATCAATGATGTGGTCGAAGCGCTCCTCGGGGAACTCCTCGGCGGGGCTTCGGTGCGCAGCGCCCGCGCTGTTGACGAGGATGTCGATGCGTCCGTGCTCGCGCCGCACCGCTCCCGCAACCTCGACGCACTGGCTCCGCTTCGTCACGTCAAGCGGCACCGCGACGGCGGTCCCGCCCTGCTCGTCGATGACCGCCTTGGTCTCGGTCGCGCCCTCCTCGTTTATGTCGGCGACGACAACCGTGACGCCGCATTGCGCGTAGCCGATGGCGATGGCCCGACCGAGTCCGCTTCCGCCGCCGGCGATCACGGACACGCGGCCGGTCAGGTCGAAGATATCGCGCGCGTAGCCGAGCGGAACGCTGCTTTCATCCGATGACATGGACACTCCGGAGGGTGTGTGGAATGGGGTGACCGACGTGGGCGCCGCCGTGATACTCAGATCTGCCCCCACAGCCGCTTGGTAGCTGGCACCGTCTCGGCAGGAATTGATCGGGGCTGATCACCACAAGAGTGTCATCGAGTGTCAAGGCTGACGATCCTTCCCTGATTGGTGACATCTGATTCGGTTGAAACAAGCCAGGTATGGACCTGTGCCGGGCCGTAACGATACCGTCTAGAGAGGCTGGCGACGGGCGCGGAAGTAGGCTTGGGCGGCATTGCGCAACAGCATTTGGATGCCGTGGGTCCGGAATTCTCTCACATTGCGAGTCTTGGTCGAAGCCAAGTGCAATCCGGGAATGCGCAAGATGGAAGCCTCCAAATACCTCGCCGATGTATTTGTACCAGAGTAGCCGGACCCTGCCGTCGCAACGCTGGAGCGTGATCGATGCGCCCTGTGGGATTGTTCGCGTTGCCGGATCATCGGGCGCGGTCGTTGATGACCTGCTCCCCGGAAGTTAGACCACGTAAAACGAGAAGCTTCTCGGCTTTATGACCTGCTCCCTCGAAGTCGGACCATCCAATACGAGAATTTTCCCGTTATCCGTGGTCCAACTTCCAGGGAGCAGATCAGTCGCTCGCCTGCAAAGGTCTTCATTGCGGCGACTGGTGAAATCAGGATCACAGCTTTTCGCGCCACAAGGCGGCACCGTCTATCCCACACAAGCATTGGGTGACAGGTGTAACTGAGCCTGACACGAAATCGAGGCCAGCCAGCTTTGCCCTAGAAACGACGCGTTCGCTGTCCAGCCCCGTTATGTCGTTTGGCTAGCTCGTCTCTGCAGCTGCGCCAAGAATGCTCTCGCCCCGACTCCGGACGCCTGTAGAGGGATGTTTCACGCGCGGGAGACCTTCCAGACTAAGCAATAGTTGGGTTGCCGTTCCGCGACCGAGATGCGGCCCAGCGCCCATCGCTCAATGCTCTCCATCCGGCGGCAATCTGCCATGCGCCCCATTGCCAAGCCCGTCATCGCCCTGATGATCTCGCAGTCGCTCACTGCATGCGGGGGCGGAAGCTCTCCCACGTTCGCCGGCCAGCAGGTCGACGAGATCACCAACGACCCGAGTTCCTCGGGAAGAGCCATGAACCCGTGATTGGCGTGTTGTACCGAGATGATCTGACGGCGGCCTTCGGAGACGACCGATAGTGCGCACAGCCAACTACGTACTGATACTCGCCTGCACCTGTCTACTCACGGCCTGCGGCAGTTCGAGCCCTGGATCGACGGCTAGTGGCCTGACCCTTGACCCGGAAAGGGTCGCGGTCGGCCTGCAGGGAGGTTTCCAGCTAAGGACCGGAGGCGCGGCCGGCCGCCTTGCCAATGCCAGCTACGAAGTCTTTGACGAGTGGGAGATGCCCGTTGTCGCCGGCTTCCCCGTTTCGGTCGGTCGCCATCACGTCGATGGCACGGACAACGTCAAGGCGACGTATAGCAACAAGACCGAGCGCGAGTACTTCTTTGGGCAGGGCGGGCTCGAGTTCGGGTACTACATACGGTTTCTGGACGATGCACTGATCGTCTATCCCTACGCGCATTCCAATTTTCCCTTTGGCACTGTCGAAAGGGTTGCCGGCAGTGCCGGCTATTCGGGCGCAATGGTTGGGCTTTACGAGCACCGCGGCGAATCCATCCTTCGCGCTGGTCCGTTCGCTGCAGACGCAGCCTTCGAGGTCGATTTCGATGCCGACACTTTGACCGGGACGATTACCGGCTTCAGGGACGGC